>NZ_CP096438.1:0-193049 GCF_054408515.1 Arthrobacter sp. D3-16
TGGACGCCCACAGCGCTGACCTGTCCCGATTCGCCGAAGCGTTCATCGTCGCCGGATCCGAGCCCAGTCAGCTCAGCGTCGAGGGCGAACCGGTCCTAGAAGGCGATCTGATGATCGTGTCCTGGGTGAGCGTCCAGCCGCGGTTCCGTGGGCACCGGGCCGGGCACCAAATATTCAAGGCTATCCTCGGAGCAATCGGCCGCGGTACCGTCGTCACCGTCCTGCACGCGGCACCCGGGCTCAAGGACGATACGGATGAAGGATCCCTGAAACACCGGAGGGAATGCCGCGCCCTTGCCAACTACTGGGGCGAACTCGGATTCCGGCCACTGGACGGCACCATAATGGTCCTGACCTACGAGGACATGCTCGCCATGCTCGAGGACGAGGACGAGGACCAGGAGGACGACGATCTCAACCTCGACGAGCTGCGCGATGTGCCGCTAATGCAGCTCTCCCAAGAGCAGCGCGACGCGGTGTTTAGGAACCTCCGAACCAAACTCGACGAATTGCCCTGACGCCAGGAGTCCAAAGCACAAAGGGGACTAGAAGCTGCCATAGTTGTGGTCAATCCGGGTTATCCACAGCTGGAATTGGAAGCCCTGAGGATAGCTCCCTTCGCAGCAGTAGCGGTGGATAACCCATCAGGATTGTCCCCGAGTGTGGGCAGCGGAACCAATTGTCCAGACGTTTCTGAACAATTGGGCAACAGGCTGTTGCACATTTGCGGCCCTTCCCCGCGCGAGCTCCTCAGCGGGGCTGGCTGTCAGATTTGAATCTAAGACAGAAGGGTGGGGGAGTGTAATAACCGCCCTGAGGACCCTATTCTGACGCCCTTTTTCCTTGCTGCTGACGTCAGGTTGGGGTGTGCCCCGTCGGACAAATCTCGCCCCTCAAAGAGCACGAATAGTTCGAAATCGAATATGCACGCTTACCAGTAGCGCAGGTTCGAGCAAGCCCTTGCTTGCGCGTGGGCAGGAAAGACTTTTTGGGGTGCCTGCCTTTCGGCCTTAGGCCCGGGTTTGCAGGCACCCCCCCCAAAGTGGTTTTAGGCGTTTGCGGGAACCTTGGGCTCGAGTTGAGCTAGGAACCTGTTTGCGGCTGCCTGGTTTGGGTAGTCGGCGGGTTTTTTGATGCATTCAGGGCACCAGTGCCCGGCTGTGAGGATGAGCCGGGGGCTGCCTTGGAAGGAATGTCCTGCGGCGCACTCCCAAGACAGGGGGGTCTCGATGTCGCCTGTGGTCATGTAGGTTGAGGTTATTGTGCCGCCGCGGAAGTCCGCTGCGTCCCTCATGTCCGTGAGTGTCCAGGCTGCCGGGTCCTTGCTTTCGTCGTAGCCGTGGTCCAGGAGCTGTGGTTCTTTGTCCGGCCGGGGTGGCCAGAAGGTGGACCAGTCGCCGATGCTTTCCCATTCCTGTCTGGATCCGAAGTAGGCATTGATCTTGGCGGTGTCGTTGGCTTCGATCCAGGCCATCGTGCCGCGAGGCCTTTTGGTCAGCGGCTTCATGACGAGGTGCTTGATCAGTGGTGCAGGGATTTTCCCTGCGAGCCGTACCCTGGCCGGTGCCGCCGCGACGGCCCTGCCCAGTGCTTCCCGGAACGTGTCTTTCCGGAAGGGGACGAGGGATTCCAGCACGTCGGAGTCGGTGTACCAGAACCCGTGGAAGTTGCCGGTCGCGAACCAGTTCCGGTCGTACCATTTACGGACGTCTTTGACGCCAATGGCAGCGGTCATGCTGGTCTGGAGGTCCCAGTTGGTCAGGCGCCATGATTCCCCGCCGCCGATGTTGTAGATGCCTCCCCAAAACTCTTGCGGGACGCCGTCTTCGCAGATGTTGGCGAGCAGGCGGGAGGCGTCCTCTACAGAGACCCATTCCAGGACTCCGCCGAGGGGGGTGTGGGTCATGATGGGGTCCCGGATTTCCAGGATGCCTGGGTGGAAGATGCCGGTCTGGCGCAGGGAGACGAAGTTCTTGAGGCCGGAGTCGATCAGTTCCCGCTCTGCGATGACTTTGCTTTGCCCGTATTCGTCGTAGTGGGATACGCGTAGTGGGTCGCCGATGCGTCCCCAGTGGTTGGGCGGGTTCCGGTCACCGCTTTGGGCGACGGTGCCGATGGTGACCAACCGGACAGCGTCGGGGTCCGGTTGGCTTTTTACTGCCCGGATGACGTTCCTGGCGCCGCCGACGTTGACCTTATGTGCCAGCTCCGGGTGGTCGTCTGCAAACGGTGAGACGACGGCGCCTGTGTGCAGGACGTAGTCTGCGCCGGTGACGCAGGAAAGCACGGTGGGGTAGTCGGTGACGTCACCATAGACAACGGTGAGGTTCTCCATTCCCTCAAACCTGCGGATGATTGCAGTGTCTTTGGGGGTGGGAAGGACCAGGGCGGTGACGTCGAAGCGGTCGGCGCGCTGGGCGAATTCCCGCAGGATGTACTCTCCCCAGTTCCCGGTGGCACCGGTTAGGAAGATCTTCTTTTTCGGTTCCTGCGTCATCCGACCGGAGCCTCCCTGGTGGCGTGGACCAGTTGTTCTAGGGCTTCCTGGGGGATGGTGACGCCGGGGAACTTGGCGAACTGGTCCATGGGCATGGAGTACACCATTTTTATGCCGTCCTGCATGGCCTCGGCCGTCTCGCGCTGCTCTTCGGTCATGGAAGCTGTAATACCTTCCATGAGCAGCGGTCCTGCCACTGGGTGGGTAAACCACTCCTCGACGGTGGAGGAAAGGCTGAGCGGTGTGTGGCGGCCTGCGTCCCCTTCAAGGCTGATTGCGCTGCGGGCTGCGATGTCGTGGGAGCTGCGGCCCAGTTCTATTGAGTACTCGCCCGGTGTGACGGCCCAGCGGCTGTCGGTGATGTCGTAGTGGGCGAAGGCGCGGTGGTCCAGTTCGAAGGTGAGCGTCCGGGATTCTCCCGGTTCCAGCGTGACCTTTTGGAAGGCACGCAGTTCACGCACGGGTGTTCGGACCGGTCCCTTGGGTGCTGCCACGTAGATCTGGACGACGTCGGCGCCTGCACGCTCTCCTGCGTTCGTTACGGTGAGGTGGACGGTCGCCTGGTCCGTGCCAAGCGCCGCCGCGGTGAGGTCGGAGTAGGTGAAGGTGGTGTAGCTGAGGCCGTGCCCAAACGGGTACCGGGCCGGTACGTCGACTGTCTCGTGGTAGCGGTAGCCGACCAGGACGCCTTCGCCGTAGCGCACGTGGCCTGCCTCGCCGGGGAAATTGATGAACGAGGCCGTGTCGTTGAGCCGGTAGGGGATTGTTTCGGCGAGCCGGCCTGAGGGGTTGGCGCGGCCGGTCAGGACGTCGGCGAGGGCTCCGCCGCCCGCCTGGCCCAGCGCCCACCCCTCGAGGATGGCGTCGACGTCATCGTGCCAGGGTTCGAGTGTCACCACTCCACCGTTGGACAGGACAACAACGGTGCGTTTACTGACGGCAGCGACGGCCTGTATGAGGGCTACATGGTCCGCGGGAAGGTCGAGGTTAGTGCGGTCGAATCCTTCGGATTCCTCCTTTTCGTCCAACCCGACGAAGACGATGCTGACGTCGGCACGCCTGGCCAGATCCACGGCTTCTTCCAGCAGGAGATCGGAGGATTCGGTGCCGGTGTCGCCGTAGCCGGGGGCGTAGTGCACGTTTGCCTGGCCGAGGGCGGCGCGAAGCTCCTCGAGAGGGATGTCGACGCGGGTGGGGTTGACGTGGGAGCTTCCTCCGCCCTGGTAGCGGGGTTTTTCGGCGAACTCCCCAAGGACTGCCACGTTTGTGCCGGGCTGGAGGGGGAGTGTGTTGTTTTCGTTGCGCAGCAGGACGATGGAGCCTGCGGCCGCCCGGCGGGCCAGGGCGTGATGGGCCGCGGCGTCGAAGGTAGCGTCGTCGTCCTGTAGTTCTGTGAGCTGCTGCAGCTTGGCTATCCTGGCGGCACTGTCGTCAAGCAATGCCGGGTCGAGGCTGCCCTCCTTGATTGCGGCGATGATTTCGGCTGTGGTGGTGCCGTCGCTTCCGGGCATCTCGAGATCCAGGCCTGCCTTGAGCGCGGCGATACGGTTGCTGACTGCGCCCCAGTCGGACACGACGGCGCCATTGAAGCCCCATTCCTTGCGAAGGACGTCTGTGAGGAGCCAGGTGTTTTCCGAGGCGTAGGTGCCGTTGATGCGGTTGTAGGAGCACATCACGGTGGTCGGGTTGCTTTCCCGGACCACGCGTTCGAAGGCGGGGAGGTAGATTTCGCGCAGGGTTCGTTCGTCCACGTCGGAGCTGACCCGCATGCGGTCGGTCTCCTGGTTGTTGGCGGCAAAGTGCTTGACGGACGTTCCGACGCCCTGGCTTTGCACGCCGCGGACCCAGGCAGCACCCAGCACGCCGCTGACGAGCGGGTCTTCGGAAAAGTACTCGAAGTTCCGTCCGCACAGCGGGGAACGCTTGATGTTGATTGCGGGACCGAGGAGGACGTTGACCCCGAGGGAGCGGGCTTCGCGGCCCAGCGCCTGGCCGACTTCCTCTGCAAGGTCCGGGTCCCAGCTGGAGCCGAGCGCTGTGCCGGGAGGAAAGCATGTGGCGGGCAGGCTTCCGTGAATTCCCAGGTTGTCGGCTTCGCCGGTCTGTCGGCGGACGCCGTGGGGTCCGTCGGTCAGGACCATCGAGGGCACGCCAGCCACCTCGGCTGTGGACCAGAAGTCCCTGCCGGATAGGAGCGTGGCTTTTTCCTCCAGGTTGAGGTCAGCGACGTCATCCCGGGTGCCTGCCCCGGTGTTCTCGGTGTTGGTGGCAGGGGTGGTCATGCGGGTACCTCGTTCTTTGATGTCAGGACGTTTTCGAGCGCTTCGGCGAGTCCGGCGGGGCTCATGGGGATCATGCCGAGCATGTCCCTGATGCTGATGTTTTTCGCCTCGGGGTTGTTGGCGTCTAGCGGGACACCGGGGAAGAAGGAGGAGAAGGTTTCGGTGAAGCTTTCCCACAGTTCCTTGTCCTGGGTTAGGACGCCGAAGGTGGTGTCCATGCTGTATTCCGGGGTTTCGTTGTGTCCTGACGGAAGCTCGTAGCTCCAGGTGTGGTTTCCAGGCCCTACCTCCGCTTCCAGGTTTTCCGGGTGCAGCGGAAGGACAACATCGGCAGTCGTACCGTCCGGGACCGTGACGTCGAGGGTTACGGTCCCGTCGACGATGCGCCAGGAGACCGCGGCTTCACCGAATGGGGTGAGGTGGCGTGCCGAGGCGCTGGTGAGGTCCCCGCCGGGCTTGGGGGCGATGGTGATCCGTTTGTAGCCGGGTTCGGCGGGTGCCAGGCCGGCGACGGTGCGGTGCATCCAGTCAGCTACTGCCCCGAGGGCGTAGTGGTTGAAGGAGGTCATCCCGCCGGGGTTGATGGTGCCGTCCGGGCGCATGGAGTCCCAGCGTTCCCAGATGGTTGTGGCGTCCATGGTCACCGGGTACAGGAATGACGGGCATTCGGTGTTCAGCAGGAGCCTGTAGGCGTCATCCAGATGCCCAGTTTGCGTCAGCGCGTCGCACAGGACGGGGGTGCCGACGAATCCTGTGGAGATGGTGTGCTTGGCCTTGGTCACCAGGTTGGCAAGCATTTCCCCGGCGCGTTCCTTTTGTCCCGCGTTGAGGATGTCGAAGGTGATGGCCAGGGCGTAGGCGGTGGCGGAGTTGTTCGCCAGCCTGCCGGACGGGGTGACGTACTCGTCCAGGAAGGCCTGCTTGACCTTCGCAGCGAGTTGGGAGAACCGGGCGCCGTCTTCGCCGTTGCCAAGGATGGCGGCGGATTTTGCCATCACGTCCGTGACCCGGCAGAAATAGGCGGCGGCCACGAGGTGTGACTCGGTTTTGCCGCCGGCCGGGTTTTCCGGGGGCGCGTCCGGGTCCAGCCAGTCGCCAAACTGGAACCCCGAGTCCCACAGTCCGTCCGGGTTCAGCAGCCCCGCGACCTGATCGGTGAAGTCGACCATGGAGGTGTAGGCGTCTTCCAGGATCTGTTGGTCCCCATAGGCCTGATAGAGGGTCCAAGGCAACAGGACGGCGACGTCGGACCATACGGCAGTGGTCATGGGAGCTGCGTGCGTCTGGAAGTCCGGGACGACCATGGGCACGTAGCCCTTGTGCTTCTGTTCCAAGGCAAGGTCGCGGAGCCAGGACCCGAGGACGCCCCTGACGTCGTACAGGTAGGCGGCGGTCGGGCCGAAGACGTTGATGTCACCGGTCCAGCCCAGGCGTTCGTCCCGCTGCGGGCAGTCAGTGGGGAGACTGACGAAGTTGCCCTTCATGGACCACACTGTGTTGCTGTGGAGCCGGTTCAGCAGGGGGTTGGAGGTTTCGAACCATCCGGTGCGTGCCATGTCGGTATGAATAACGACGGCGGTGAGCTTGTCCTTGGTCAGCTCTCCCGGGTAGCCCTCAATCTCTGCGTAGCGGAACCCGTGGAACGTGAAACGCGGCTCCCAGCTTTCCGGCCCGCCGCCGCGCAGTGTGTATTCATCCGTTGCCTTTGCCGTCCGCAGAGGCCGGACGCCCAGCTCGCCGTCGTCGAGGACCTCAGCGTGGCGGAGGGTCACGGTGGTGCCCGTGTCGCCTTCGACGTCCACTCGGACCCAGCCGACCAGGTTCTGCCCGAAGTCGGCGATGGTCTTGCCCGAGGGGGTGGTGATGAACCGCTGGACCGCGATTTCCTCGATCCGGCGGACGGGTTCCTTCGTGGGAGCTTCGAGCGTCTTCAGGTCCCAGTCAATGACTTCCACCGGCTTCCAGCTGGAGGCGTCGAAACCAGGGGCTGACCAGCCGGGCTGTTCCTGCCGCGCGTCGTAGTGTTCGCCGTCGTAGATGCTGTCGAAGAGCACCGGGCCGGGAGCGGTACGGAACTCCTCGTCGGTGGCGATGATCTCACTGTGGTCCCCGTAGTCGAGCTCGAGCTGCATAAAAAGCCCCGGCCGGTCCGCGAAGATGTTCTTTGTGGGTCCTGCACCTTCCCAGCCGAGCCGGCCCCTCGCCCACCCTTCCCCGACCATCGCGCCCAGGGTATTGGCGCCATCGGTAATCAGTTCGGTGACGTCATGGGTGCTGTAGTTCAACCGGTGGCGGTAGGTGGTCCAGCCCGGCGCGAGGACTTCGTCACCCACACGCTGCCCGTTGAGGTATGCCTCAACGAAGCCGAGCGCCGTCACATGCAGCGTCGCCCGCCGGACGTTGGAGGAGTTGAAGTCGCGGCGGAAAAGGGGCGCCGGCTGGGGGTGTTCGGATGGATCGGCGGCTGCTGCCGGGGCGATGAACCTGGCGTACCAGGGGAGGGAGGGGCTCATGGGAGTCTTTCTGCAGTGCTAGCGGACGGACTTGATGCGGAGGACAACGAGTCCGCCGAGAAGGGTGATGGCTGCGGCCACCAGGTAGAGCAGGGTGTAGTTCTTTTCGGCACCGATGGCGCCAATCGTCAGGAAAAGGGGAGCGACCAGGGGTGCAACTGCCTGGGGGATGGAGGTCGCAAACCCGGTGATCCCCAGGAAGCGCCCGGCGTTGGTCTTCTTTTCGGGAAGAACGTCCAGGAGGAGGGCCTGATCCACGGCGGAGAATCCGCCGATGCCGATGGAGGTCAGCACAGATCCGACGATGATGACGGGCAGGTCATGGGCGAATGCCATGACCACGATGCCGACCGCGAAAATCAGCGCAGCCGCGAGCACGATCGGCTTCCTGCGACGGATCTTGTCAGAGAGGAACCCGCCCCCGATCGCTCCAACGGTGGTTGCGAGGATGCCGATGCCACCGACGGAAGCTATAACACCCGCGATTTCCTGCAGCGAGACGCCCAGCCGGGACGCCATGAAGAACGCGGTGAAGGTGGTGTTCAGTGTCAGGCCGAAGTAGAACAGGAAGCGTGCGAGCCAGTTCCAGCTGAAATCCGGGTACTGCTTTGGATTGTAGAGGTACTTTGAGGCGATCAGCCGGACGCTGAGTTTGTCCTCGAAAACGAGATCCTTGCTGGATTTTTCCCGCGAGAAGAGGACAAACAGTGCACAGAAGAGCACCCCGGCGACGCCCGGCACGAGGAACAGCAGCAGGTTGTTCGTCATCAGCGACCCTGCGGATACGACCCCGATAACCGGGCCGATCTGTGTGGCAAATCCAACCAGGCCGGAGACTTTGCCGCGCTGCGATTCCGGCAGGCGGTCAGCCTGCGATGCGTTCAGGCCCATAAGAACGGTTCCCCAGCCCAACTGCGCCAGAATCCAGCCCAGCGCCAGGAGGACAATGCTGTCTGCCGAAGCCATCACCACGAGAGCGAGCACGCCGAGAATTGTCCCGCCGATAATGAATGGGTTGCGTCGGCCCAGCCGGGTGCGGGTCCTGTCACTCATGGTTCCCAGGAAAGGGGCGGTGAGCATGACGACAAGCGAACCTGCACCAAGGATGTAGCCCAGGTTTTGTTCCTGACCCGGGGTGATTTGGCTGACTTTTACGGAAAGGGAGATGGCCATCGGGGTGATGAATGCGATGAAGACGCCCAGCTGGGCCAGGACCATCAACCAGATGTACTTGGCAGAGACCTTGGGAAGGTCGGTGTCGTGCACCGGTACGTCGTGAATGATTCCATCGTCGGCGTGGCCCAGCACACCGGTTACCGGTGAACCGGTGGGAGATGACACGGGGGGTGTCTCAGGAGAATTCATGGGGACTCCGTTGTCGAAAGCTATTGTGGGGCTAGTCACTAGTACGTGCTAGCGGTAACAGGTATGATGCTAGCAAGGCCGAAACTGATCTGGCAAGACCTGTTTGTAACGATTCAAGGGGTGGGTATGTCAACAATCACCGGGCGCAGGGTCACGGCAGCCGACGTAGCCCGGGAAGCTGGCGTCTCTCCGGCCACCGTGGGCTTTGTCCTGAACCGGACGAAGGGGCAGACGATATCCGAGGAGACCCGCAATCGCGTACTAGCCGCCTCCGAGCGCCTTAACTACCGGCCACACCAGGCTGCGAGGGCGCTGCGCAGCGGACGAAATAAGATCGTCCTGCTGGTCCTGCCTGACTGGCCTTTGGAGCACAGCCTCCGCACCAACCTTGAAGTCCTAAGCCATGAGCTTGCCAGCCACGGCTATACCCTGGTCACCTACACGCCACTTGCCGACAGCACCGCCACGCCTCTTTGGGCCATTCTCGAGCCTGCCGTCGTCATAGGGTATCGGCAGTTCTCCGATGAGGACCTGGCCGATATGAAGTCCGTCGGCATCCGGAACATCATTCCGGACCGCTCGTCCGCGCAGCCATCCTCGGACTTCACCTCAGGACCGAAGCTTCAGGCCGAATACCTTCTGGGGTTGGGCCACACCCGCCTGGGTTTCGCACAGCCAGCCGATCCGCGGCTGGAAGAGTTTGTTGCAGCGCGGCTTCATCACGTCCAGCAGGTTTGCAGTGAGGCAGGCATTTCCGCCCCCGTCGTGAGGCAGGTCGATTACCAGGACGGCACTTCAGCGTCGGCCGTCACGGCCTGGCGCGAAGCAGGCGTGACCGGCGTTGTCGCATACAACGACGAAACAGCGGCAGACGTCATTTCGGCGGCAGTGCGAACAGGGATACGTGTTCCGGAAGAGCTCTCCGTGATCGGCCATGACGATTCCCCGCTGGCTGCCCGATTCCTCCCCGCAATTTCCAGTGTCGGCGTCGACATGGAGCGGCTCGGCCTTCATACGGCAGCCATAGCGCTGCACTACGCCGAAGGGCATCCGTTGCCTGATGCACCTGAAGGGACTGCGTTGATTGTCCCAAGGGAATCGGCCGCCTCCCGTTAGACCTGCTTGCACCGGTCATTACAGGCAGGTTCAACGGACGCTGCTGAATTCGCAGCGGCTCGGACCACGTCGGAGGATCGTCAACGACACGCGCGGCTCTCCTTCCGTTCAGAGCAAGGGCCCGGGCGCGTACGGGCGTCGCTTCAGCCTTTGACCGCTCCGGTGGTCATGCCGGCAACAATTTGACGATTGAAAAACAGGTACATGACCAATGGCGGAATGGTGATCAGCAGGATGTTCATGAAGAGGAGGTTGTAGTTGGTCGTGAACTGGCTTTGGAAGTTGAAGAGGGTGAGCTGAACGGTGGCATTCTGGTCCCCCGGGGAAGAAGTAGAGCAGATTCTGGAAGTCGTTGAAGACGGCGACCGACTGGACCACGATTACTGTGACAATGACCGAACGCAGGAGAGGGAAGACGACCCGGAAAAAACAGGCGCACCGGTCCGCATCCATCGATAACAGCCGCTTCATCCAGCTCGTGCGGGATCGATGCGATGAAGGCGCGAAAGATCATCACCAGAAGGAAATGCCGAAAGTGACTTCGATGAGGATGAGCCCTGCCATGGTCTTGAACAGTCCGATCCCTTGCAGCCCCAGATGGGAGGGACGACGGCACGGGGAATGCCCTCCCTTGGTCATGGCCCGGATAGGTCGAAGGAGCGCAGTCCGCCGATGAGCGAGAGGATAATGACGGTAGTCGTCGCAGGACGGGCCAGCGGGACTGTAGGGTTCCAGAACGCCTTCCACACGCTTGCGCCGTCCATCTTGGCGGCCTCGAAGTATTCCTGAGGCATTGAAACAATGCTGGCTATGTAAATCACTGTGGCCAGGCCGTCACCCTTCCACACATCGACCAAGCTCACCGAGTAGATGGCCCAAGCGGGAATACTTCACGTGTCAATCTGTATTCGAGTCGCTGCCGGTTCAGGCCCTTTAGGTGTACCACCGTAACGCGTGGCTTCACATCCCGGCTCCTTCGGCCCCGCCGCTTGCCTCAATTCGACGGAGCCGTATGGCCATGAACTGCTTGGCCGGCAGCTCCACTCGCACCGTGTCGGCGTGTGTACCGGGCAGGGTGCTGACGCTCATGTTCCATGTGTCTATCACATCGACCTCGAACACCCCACCCGAAGGTAGCACGAGGTTGCGGAAGCGGGGGCGGCTGAACCCGAAATAGCCGATCAAATGCTGATCCGAGGTGCCACCCCAGGGCAGGTCCCAGTCCGAGGGGAGGGGGTCGAGTACGCCGTCCGGCGCTTCGGAAAGGATCCGACCGAGGAAGGCGATTCTGTCGGGCGATGTACCCGTGAGCACACCGCCCTTGGACCACCAGAGCTCTTCACGGTCGTTCAGATAGGTCTCACCGTGGCCGACGTAGCCGCCTCGGATCGCGCCCTCCCAGAACCTACGGATAAGTTCCTCTGCGGTGAGGTTGCCCCAGCCTTGGTCGATGTCGCCCTCGTACCCGCATTCGTCGATCACGATTGGTTTCCCCCACCGCGCGCGCCACTCGTCCGTATTCTCCGCCGTGCGGTATAGGTCTACCCGCTGCACGCTGCAGTGCGTGATCCACGGCCGGGTGTAGTCGTAGAACGATCGGGCGTTATGAATCGAGTTGAGGTGCCCGTGCGGGTCCTCCGCGGCGACAACAGCGGCAAGGCGCTCCCAGTCGTCCTCGCTTTTGGACCATAGCAGGTCGTACTCATTCGCCATCGAGAACCAGATATTCGCGTACGCCGCCAGGCGCCGCACGACATAGCGGAGGTAACGTTCGTCGACCGCCGGTCCCAGGTCAGTGAAACCCCACCTGTCATACGCATGAAACAGGATCAGGTCGGCCTGGATGCCGAGTTCACCGAGCTGCGCGATCTGCCGCTCCAGATGGCGGAAGTACCGGGCATCGAATCGTTGCAGGTCAAATCCGTCAGCCAGGGAGCCGGAGAAGGGGAATTCGGCGGGCTCGTTCGTGTTGTAAAGGTACGACTTCGGAAAGACGCACATTCTCAGCTTGTTGAAGGGACTCCTGGCGAGGGTCTCCAGGGTTTGCTCCTGCAGCTCGGCCGGCTGATGCGTCCACGCGTACGCGGTCGTTCCCAGCGGGCGGAACCGCGTGCCGTCGGCATGGCGGAAGTGGAACCCGTCAACGCGTACCGGACCGTGCGCGCCATCCAGTGGGGCGACGACTTCGACCGTTCCCGAGATGCCGTCGAGGGAGCGCGCGGTCGAGCGGGTTTGAAACGTCCACTCTCCCTCTTCGTCGGCGAGCAGCCGCAGCAGATAGATGCCGCCATCGTCGTAGAAGCCACCGACGCGCACGGTACGGTCACCGCCCGGCGAGTAGAACACAGCGTCAAGTTCCACGTCAACGAACGGGTTTCCGTGATTCGGGCCATCCAGCCGCACTTCGACGACGCCCCACGTGGGAGTTGGGGCGGGTAGGGTCAGGCGCGCGGACGCCGCTGGCACGTCGTCACCCTCGTATGCGGGATCAGGAGCGATCGCGGGAGCGTACGGCTTTCGGGACTCGACTCCGTCACTGAGGTCGGCCAGGGCCGCCCACAGCTGGTCGCGGATCTCGCTCTCCTCGAGCCCAGGGATCATGGGGATGAGTTGTCCCAGGCGGACGTCGCGAAGCTGCGGCACCATTGGCGATGCGGCGAGGCCCGGAAGGAATCTTTCGAGCACCGCGCGGCCGCTAGGGCTGTCGATGGTCTCGCCAAATGTCGATTCGCGGTCAAACATTGCTTTCCTTTCTTGAAATCCCGGTTTCCATGCGGATCGGGCTAACGGAGGGTGAAGGAACGGACGGTGCACTCCGCATCCGTTCGGGACACGAGCGAGATCTCCGCTGTGCCGGGGGGAAAACGGTCGAACGCCGCCCTGCCTGCCCCCGCTCTCATATGCACGTCGGTGACGTGCTGGCCTCCAACCTGGAGCTCTAGAACACCTGTCCCTTCACCCATGACTTCCACCAGGGTGAACCCGTCGCTGCTTGACACGTATCGGTACGTTCCTGTGGCGCCGGCGCGAGGGAGGAGGAGACGTTCGTCCCCGTCAGATGCAGCTCCTACGTATGCGCCGCCACCAACTGCACACGCCCGCCACCCGTCAATGACCTCACCGGGGGCAAACGGTTCGCCCGTGCCCTGCGAAGTCATCGACACCTCAACGATGGACCCGTCAGGCGCGATGGCGATGGGCTCAACGCATAGGCGCCGTCGTGTGGGTGAATTGCCGCTAGAACGGTGATAGAACACGTACCAGTTTCCGTTTAGCTGTTCAATGGACCCGTGGTTGTTCCAGGAGCAGGGGTCGCAGTCGTCGTTGTCGATGATCACTCCACGGTAGGTGAACGGGCCAAGCGGGGAAGGTCCTGTGGCGTAGCCGAGGCTCGTGGGTTTCCCCCTCGAGCTGTCCGTGAAGATGAAGTAATACGAGTCGCCGATACGGCGCATCGATGAGCCTTCGTGGAACCCGTGCTCCTTTTCGGTGACGAGCCCGTGCGTGACCGCGTTCGTGTCAAACCCGCGAAGATCCTCATTCAACCGGACCCCGCTGGCCGCGAACTGTCCCCAGTAGTAATAGGCCTGTCCATCCCGGTCAATGAAGATGGCTGGGTCGATGCCGTCTGCGGGTAGCTGCACCGGGTCGGTGAAGGGGCCAGCGGGATGGTCACCGATGGCTACTCCTTCCCGCCCGTCGGAGAGGTCGAAGAACAGGTGGTACCGGCCGTTCTTTTCGATGCAGTCGGGGGCGAACAGCAGCGGGCCGGGGTACACACGTCC
Organism: Arthrobacter sp. D3-16; assembly: GCF_054408515.1. Lineage (NCBI taxonomy): Bacteria > Bacillati > Actinomycetota > Actinomycetes > Micrococcales > Micrococcaceae > Arthrobacter > Arthrobacter sp. D3-16. Next base: position 13,559 of record NZ_CP096438.1, read on the forward strand.
CGCTTTCCCTCCTCGTTGAAACGCCTCCAATACACCCGATCGGCGCATCTTCGTCCCCGCTCCGATGACGTGACGCAGTTTGCGCCACCGCCCCAATGTGCGAACCGGCTTCACCGGAGACTCCTGCCCTTCCCATAGCGAGCCGTCGATCTCGAAGGAAACGTGGTGCACCGTCCACTCTGCAAGATCCGGAGTCGACACCACTCGGTATTGTCGGCTGCACATGACATCTGTATACCGATCCCAGCTGCCGTACACGTAAAGCCGACCGTCCGGCATCACGCGGGGCTCACCATCGGGAATCCAGGTATCGGGCGGTAGGACAGGGTTACGGGCGCTCATGGATCAACTCCGTTGTCTATGTTCTAGCAGGGGGTCACTAGTACGTGCTAGTTTTTGACTTTAGCTTGCATTGTTAGCGCGCACAAGAAGAATTGGATTTTGGCTCCTGCCCGCCACTTCGAACGTCGATAACGGAAATTCGGTCAACCTGATCAGGCTCGGACAGGCTGGCGGTGGTGACTCTAGCCCATCCACAGTTGGGGTCAATTCGGGTTATCCACGGCTGGAAGTCGGGAGCCGTTGGGTTAGCTCCCATTGAAGCAGTAGCGGTGGATAACCTTTGGGAATTGTCCCCGGCTGCGGGCGGCGACCGGTCCGAGCCCATTAGAGGAACCGGGTCTAAGTGCCTTATTTCTGCAGCCAAGCCAAGCCGCCCTGTGTCAGGTTGGGGTGTGCCTCACCCTGATTGACCGTTTCGCCCTGAAACTGCAGGTAAAACTGTCGCTCGTCACGGTTGGCCTTCATGATTCTCGGCGAAAGTCCGGACCTGCCAGCCGTCTTTGCGGCGGTATGTTCGTCTACCTCTCCCGTAGGAGAGCTTGAGCAGGACCATGCTTTGATCCGAGGCCGGTCTTCAATTACTCCACGTGCAATGACTAGCCCGTCATCCAGCACCTCAATCTCATTTCCGGGTCCAATCCCTTTCCAGTCGAAAATTTCAAATAAGCGGGGCCTGAACCGGAAGCCGGGGCCACCGGTCCACGACGAGCCGTGCGGAAACTGAATGGCGAAGCGTACCTAGCGGACCAGGCAGGGCCGCTTGGGGTCGAAGGACCAGCCGTCGATGTAGTACTGCATGCCAATGCTGTCGTCACGGGCGTCCAGGCCGTGCTCCAGGTACAGCTTGTGGGCCTTGTCCAGGGCTTCACGGTCCAGTTCTATGCCCAGGCCCGGGGCCGCCGGGACCTCGATGGCGCCGTCCTTGATCTGCAGTGGGCTTTTGGTCAGCCCCTGTCCGTCCTGCCAGATCCAGTGGGTGTCCAGTGCCGTGATTTCGTCAGGAGCCGCGGCGCCGGTGTGGGTGAACATCGCCAGCGAGATGTCGAAGTGGTTGTTCGAGTGCGATCCCCAGGTGAGGCCGAACTCGTGGCACATCTGGGCTACCCGCACAGAGCCGTGCATGGTCCAGAAGTGCGGATCGGCAAGCGGGATGTCCACGGCGTTACTGCGAATGGCGTGGGACATTTCCCGCCAGTCCGTGGCGATCATGTTGGTTGCCGTTTTCAGCCCGGTGGCCCGGCGGAATTCCGCCATGACTTCACGGCCGGAGAACCGCCCTTCTGCGCCGCACGGGTCCTCGGCGTAAGCCACGACACCCTGCATCCGTTTGCCCAGCCGGATGGCCTCCTCCAGGAGCCAGCCGCCGTTCGGGTCCAGCGTGACCCGAGCGTCCGGGAAACGCTTTGCGAGGGCCGTGACGACGTCCACCTCGTCGTCGCCGGACAGCACGCCGCCCTTCAGCTTGAAATCGCTAAAGCCGTAGCGTTCCTGCGCAGCCTCAGCCAGCGCGACGACGGCCTCCGGAGTCATGGCCTCCTGGCGCCGGAGCTCCTCCCAACGGTCGGCAGGGGCGTCCTCCACGAGGTACGGGAGGTCGGTCCGCTTGTGGTCGCCGACGAAGAAAAGGTAGCCCAGCATGGGCACGGACGTGCGCTGCTGGCCGTCACCCAGCAGTTCGGCCACGGGGACGCCGAGGAACTGGCCGTGCAGGTCCAGCAGGGCTGACTCGACGGCGGTGACGGCATGGACGGTGGTGCGCAGGTCGAAGGTCTGCAGCCCGCGCCCGCCGGCGTCGCGGTCTGCGAACTCGGCCGCGACCTCCCGCAGGAGTGAGCGGTAGCGGGCCACCGGCTTACCGTTAATCAGGGCACCGGCTTCTTCGATGGTGGTGCGGATCTTTTCGCCGCCGGGAACCTCGCCGAGGCCGGTACGTCCGTCCGAGTCGGTGATGATGACGATGTTGCGGGTGAAAAACGGGCCGTGGGCACCACTGAGGTTCATCAGCATGCTGTCGTGCCCGGCAACGGGGACGACCTCTACACCCGTGATGGTGGGCTGGTTACTCATGCGCCGACCTCGGCTTTTTCTTCAGCTGCCAGAACTACCGTGCCGTCAATGAGGCGGTTGACCTTCCAGGGGTTCTCGTCCTGCAGCGGGGCAGGGAGGAGTTCCTGGGGGATGTTCTGGTACGCGACGGGGCGGAGGAAGCGGTTGATGGCCAGGGTGCCAACGGAGGTAGTACGGCTGTCGGAGGTGGCGGGGAAGGGGCCGCCGTGGACCATTGCGTGGCCTACTTCGACGCCGGTGGGCCAGCCGTTGATGATGATGCGGCCTACCTTCTGCTCCAACGCCGGGATCAGGGGTGCCGCCGTCGGGTAGTCCTTTTCGGTGAGATGCAGCGATGCTGTGAGCTGGCCTTCGAGTCCGCTGATGGCCTCGATCAGGTCCTCCGGGCTGGTGTAGCGGATGACCAGGCTGGCAGCGCCAAAGATTTCCTCGTGGAGGACGTGGTTGGTCACGAAGTCCTTGACCTGGGTGCCGAAGATCGTAGGAGCGGGCGCGTTTTTCGTTGCACCTTCCAGGCCCTTGCCAACGAGGTTCACACCAGCGGCGTTGCCGAGTGCTTCGGTGCCTGCGTTCCAGGAGCCTGCGATGCCTTCGGTCAGCATGGTTTGGCCGGCACAGGCGGCAACGGCACGCGCAACGGCGACTGCGAATTTGTCCCCTGCCTCACCTGCGGGGGCGAACAGCAGGCCCGGAGAGGTGCAGAGCTGGCCGGAGCTGCCGGTGACGGCGGTAACGTACTGCTGGGCCAGGGCGTCAATGTGCCCGGCGGAACCGCTCAGGGCACCTTCGAAAACGAAGACGGGGTTCAGCGAGGACATTTCGGCATAAACGGGAATGGGCTCGCGGCGGGCGGCGGCGGTCTTCATGAGCGCTATGCCGGCGGCCTGGGACCCGGTGAAGCCGACGGCCTTGATGGCGGGGTCGGCGACGAGGGCCTGGCCGATGCTGGCGCCCGGTCCGTAGATCAGGGAAAACACGCCCGGGTGGAGGTTGAAGTCCTTGACGGCCCTGACGACGGCCTGTCCGACAAGTTCACCGGTGCCGGGGTGGGCGTTGTGGGCCTTGAAAACCACAGGACAACCGGCTGCCAGGGCTGACGCGGTGTCGCCACCGGCGGTGGAGAAGGCGAACGGGAAGTTGCTTGCACCGAACACTGCCACCGGTCCGAGCGGGATTTGGCGCTGCCGGATGTCCGCCCGGGGCAGCGGGGTGCGGTCCGGGAGGGCGGGGTCGATGCGAACCCCGCGGAAGTCACCCGTACGGACAACTGTTGCGAAGAGCCGCAGCTGGCCAGTGGTGCGCGCCCGTTCGCCCTGGAGCCTGGCAGCCGGGAGGCCGGTTTCCTGGCTTGCACGGATGATCAGTTCCTCGCCGATGGACTCGATGTTGTCCGCGATGGCCTCGAGGAACCCGGCGTGGGTTTCCGGGTCGAGGGTGGAGAAGGACGGGTACGCTGCGGCGGCCGCTGCGGTAGCTGCCTTGAGCTGGTCCTCGGTCAGCAGCGAGTAGGCGGGGTCAAGCTGCCCGTTGGTGGCGGGGTTGTAGCCGTGGGCTGTTTTTCCTTGGCCGATAACGGTTTGTCCGGCGATCAGGGAGTGTCCGGTGAGGGTCATGATGGTTCCTCCTATGAGAGGTGGTGGATCAGGAGACAGTGGCGATGAGGGCTTTGAGGTCTGCGAGGTCCTGCTCGGCGAGGTTCTGCAGCGGCGGGCGGACCGGGCCGGCGGAGCGGCCCACAGCGTCCAGGCCGCCCTTGACGATGGAGACAGAATAGCCCTTGACCCGGTCGCGGATATCCAGGTAAGGAATGACGAAGTCATTGAGCTTCCTGTTGACGGCAACGCGGTCGTTGTTACGCACGTCCTGGTAGAAGTTCAGGGCGAACTGCGGGACAAAGTTGTACATGGCGCTGGAGTAGGTGCTCATGCCCAGCTGCAGCAGCGGCAAGGCAAAGGTTTCCGCGGTGGGAAGGCCGCCCAGGTAGAAAAGGCGGTCGCCAAGCTTGGCGTAAACGCGGGCATCGTGCTCGAGGTCGCCCACACCGTCCTTAAAACCGATGAGGTTTTCGTGGCGGTCTGCCAGGGCAGCCACCGTGGTGTCCTTGTAAATGGCGTTGGCGCGGTTGTAGATGATCACACCGAGGGAAGTGGCGCTGCAGACGGCGCTGACGTGCTCGATGAGCCCTTCCTGGTCGGCTTCGGTGAGGTACGGGGGCAGCAGGAGAATGCCTTCGGCGCCTGCTGCTTCGGCGGCCTTGGCGTTCTCGATGGCCTGGACCGTGGATCCGCCGGCAGAGGCAAGGACGGGAACCTGGCCGCCCACTTCCTCGACGGCGGTGCGGACGACGCGCTCGGACTCGGCGGCGGACAGGGAAAAGCCTTCTCCGGTGCCGCCGGCGGCAAAGAGGCCCGCAACCGGGAAGCTTGCCTGCCAGGCCAGGTGCTTGCGGTAGTTCTCTTCATCAAACTGCAGCTTGGCATCAAAGGACGTCACCGGGAACGACAGCAGGCCGTCCTTAAGGGTGTTTGCCAGTTCCTGGGGGGTGTACTTTGCCACGATGTTGTCCTCCGGTGTTCGCCGCGGGGCGGCTTGGTCATTGATTTGTATCCAGCAGGCGGGCCATGCGACGCCCGCTCAAGGGTGTGTGGGGCATGCAGTGACGCTCAAAGGCGTCCTTTAGGGCTAAGCGCAGTTGTATCCGCGTTGCTCGAGGTTGGTCTTCGGGGCGCGTCGGCGCGGGCGTTTGATGGGAAATCCAGATTTGGCAGGAGCGTTCGCCGGGCTGGGTGTAATCCCGGGCCAGGTCAGGGTTGAACCTTCGTCAGCACGGCACCGGTGGTCACGAACGAACGTAGATTGGCGAGTGTGACGTCGGCCATGGCAGCCCGGGTTTCGTTGGTGCCGCTCCCGAGGTGCGGAAGGAGCACCACGTTGTCCAGCGCGAGGAGGTCTACGGGGACTTTGGGTTCATCGGCAAAAACGTCCAGGCCCGCTCCTGCCAGCCGGCCCTCCAGCAGGGCCGAGACGAGGGCGTCCTCGTCCACAACAGTGCCGCGGGCGATGTTGATCAGGTGGCCCTGAGGCCCAAGTGCCTCGATGACTTCGGCATCTACCAGTTTGGCTGATTCCGGACCGCCGGCCGCTGCGATGATTAGCACTTGGCAGCCTGCCGCGAGTTCTTTGGGTGAGGATGCGTAAGCGTAGCTCACGCCTTCTACCGGGTTCCGGCTGTGGTAGCTGATTTCACAGTCGAAGCCTTCGAGCCGTTTGGCGATGACTTTGCCGATCCGGCCCAGTCCCAGGATGCCCACTTTGCGGCCGCTGGCTTTGGTGGCGAGCGGGTAGTTGCCTTTGCTAAGCCAGTCTCCGCAGCGGACGTAGCGGTCCGCGGCGCTGATGCCGCGGAGGACATCCAGATATAGGGCAATTGCCGTGTCAGCAACGCAGTCGTTCAGGACGTCGGGTGTGTTGCTGACCGCGATGCCGCGCTTAAGCGCCTGGGCCACGTCGGTGGTGTCATAGCCGACACCAAAATTGATGACGGCCCGAAGGTTGGGCAAAGCGCGCATCAACTCAGTCCCCACCCCTACCTTTCCCGAGGTGACGGCCACTTCGAAGGAGCCGCCGTGCAGCTTGAGGAATGCGTTCCGTTCCTCTGGCACGTCGGGCAAGCGCACCGCGCCGTACTCGCTGCGGATTGATTCCTGGACGATTGGCATGAGTGACCCTACCTGGAGGACGGCGATGTTCTTCATACCTGCACAGTAGGTTTTTGACCCATGCAGGTCCAACACGTAAATGGCATTGATTCATACAAGCCTTGGATGGATTGTGAAACTCCGCACTATCGCGCCGTTTTTGGGGGGAGGGTGCCCACCGTCACAGCCTGCAGGCCGGAAAAGCAGGCACTCTCCGCTATTGCTTGAAGCGTGTTCCTGCTTGTGCGGCGCGTCACAGGTCATCTAGCTTGAATCCAGCGCGGCGGCCCCAAAGCCCTTGTTTCCGGTGTTCTTCACCGGTGGACGAGTGTCCCGCTGCCGTAAGTATCGATCTGGAGGAACCCAAAGATGTCTTCTTCAAAGCTTCCCTTTGCCACCGTTCTTAAATGGCCCGCCCTAGCTTCTGTTGCGGTGCTGGGCCTGAGTGGTTGCACCGTTGCCAACTCGGACGACGGCCGTGCTGCCGCCGCCACCGATACCGTCCGCGTAGTTCTCAGCCAGGAACCACCCACGCTGGAAGCGTGTGAATCAAACCTGACCTCAACCGGCGTTGTGGTTCGCTCGAACGTGACCGAGCCGCTGATTGAACGCAACCCGCAAACTGGTGAACTTGAGCCCAAGCTCGCTACCGAGTGGAAAGCCACCAGCGACACGGAATGGACGCTCAAACTGCGCGAAGGCGTGAACTTCCAGGACGGCACCCCCTTTAACGCCGAGGCGGCAGCCTTCACCATCGAACGGGCCGTCAACTCAAAGCTGGGCTGCAACGTGGAGGGCTACGTCTTCGGTGATGCTGACCTCGCAGTGAAGGCCGTTGACGCTACCACCCTTACTGTTACTACGCCCGAACCGGACCCCATCCTGCCGCTGCGGCTCTCGTTCCTTGAAGTGGTTCCGACCTCAACGAGCAGCACGGAAAAGGTCCGCGAACCCATCGGCACCGGACCGTACAAAATTGATACCTGGGATGCCGGCCAGAAGATCACGCTGTCCAGCTGGGACGGCTACTGGGGAGACAAGCCGGCTTACGCCAAGGCCGAATACCAGTGGCGCTCTGAAAGCTCCGTCCGTGCCGCAATGGTCACCAGCGGTGAAGCGGACGTGGCCATGGGACTGAGCCCCGACGACAACATCGGCGACCTTGGCGTGGACTACCCGAACAACGAAACCGTGGCCCTTCGGATGGACGCGAACGAGGCACCCTTCAATGACATCCGGGTCCGCCAGGCAGTCAACTTCGCCCTCGACAAAGAAGGCATTGTCAATTCCCTATACCAGGGCAAGCACCAAGTGGCAGCGCAGCTGGTACCCGAAGGCATTGTCGGCCACAACTCTGAGCTGAAAGGATGGCCGTTCGACGTGGACAAGGCCAAGTCCCTGGTGGCCGAAGCAAAGGCCGCCGGCGTGGACACCTCTAAGCAGATCTCACTGGTGGTCCGAAACGCCCAGTTCCCCAAGATCACCGAACTGGCCCAGGTGCTCCAGGAGCAGCTGACCCAGGCAGGCCTGAACGTCAAGCTCAAGATGCTGGAAACCAGCCAGCACCTGACCTACCAGGTCCGTCCGTTCCCGGAGGATGAAGGAGCGGTAACCCTGATGATCCAGCACGGGAACCAGGCAGGCGATGCCGCGTTCACCGTGGACCAGTACATGCTCTCCACCGGAGCCCAGAGCTACTTCAGCACGCCCGAGTTCGACGCCATGATCAAGAAGGCGGACGCGGCTTCAGGCGATGAGCGCAAGAAGGCCTTCGAGGACATCTTCGCCTACCAGAACGACAAGATTGTCCAGTTCGCGCACATCTCGCACCAGACCGGCATCATCGGGAAGGCCAAGTCCGTGGACTACACCCCCAACTCGTCCAGCGGTGACGAGCTGCGCATCTCGGAAATGACGCCGGCAAGCTAGCCCGGACCGGGGAAGAGAAGGACAACCATGCTGATCTACTTGAGAAAGCGCATTGTTTCCAGCGCCCTGCCGCTGGTGGTGGTGATCGTGGGGGTGTTCGCACTGGCCAGGATGACCGGAAACCCGGCCAGCCTGTACTTGCCGCTGAACGCAACCCAGCAGATGCGGGACGACTTTACGGCCCGCAACGGCCTGGACCAGCCCCTGCTGGTCCAGATGGCGGACTACTTCGGCGGAGTGCTGCGGTTGGACTTCGGGCAATCCCTCCGCACCGGGCAGGACGCCGCCGCCATGGCACTGCGGGCCTTCCCCGCAACGCTGCAGCTTGCCGCCACCACCATGGTGCTGGCCGTGGTGCTCGCCCTGGTGGTGGGCTGCTGGGCGGCGTTGAAGCCGAACGGCATCGCGGACCGCATCTCAAGTTTCATCTCCATGGCTGCCGCTTCCATCCCCGATTTCTGGCTGGCCATCGTGGGCATCTGGATTTTTGCCATCACCCTGGGCTGGCTGCCGACATCCGGTGTGTCGGGAGCCAGCGCCTGGGTGCTGCCGATCGCCACCTTGCTCCTGCGGCCGTTCGGCGTTCTGGTGCAGATTGTCCGTGGCTCCATGGTGTCCGCGCTCTCCGAGCCGTACATCAAACTGGCACGGAGCCGCGGTGCCGGCGAGCTGCGGGTGGTCACCCACCACGCGCTGCGCAATGCCGCTGCTCCTGCGCTGACCGTCGCCGGTGACCTGACCGTGGGCTTGGTGAACGGCGCGGTGGTGGTGGAAACGATCTTCGGCTGGCCGGGCATCGGCAAGCTCATGATCGACTCCATCCTGCAGCGGGACTTCGCCGTCCTGCAGGCCGCGGTGCTGCTCACCGCCGTCGCCATCTTTGCCCTGAACATCCTCATTGACATGGGCTACGCGCTGCTGGACGCACGCGTCCGTCCCGTGACGGTCAAGGCCTAGGAGTACCCATGACGAGCTCACTGACAGACGGCGCGGCACCGCAGCCGCCGGCCGCCCAGCCGCCCACCAAGAACACCGAGGACGCCAAGGGTGGAAAGCCGGGCCTGTTCCGGCTCCTCCTCAAGGACCGCTTTGCGGCGGCCTCGGCGCTGGTCCTGCTCTTCGTCGGCCTCACCGCACTGGTGGGTCCGGCGCTGGTGGGCGACCTCGCCACCAAACAGAACCTGCTGTTTGCCAACAAGGCACCGTTCACGCTGGCGCACGGCTGGGAGTACTTCCTGGGCAGCGATTCCCTGGGCCGCAGCATGCTGGCACGGCTGGTGGTGGCCAGCAGGACCACCCTCTCCGTCGCCCTCCCGGCCGTGGCCGTCGCCCTGGTGATCGGGTCCCTCTGGGGTGTCTGGGCCGGCTACCACCGCGGCTGGCGGGAAAACGTCTCCATGCGCATTGCCGATGTGATCATGAGCTTCCCCTCCCTGCTGCTCGCCGTCGTCGTGCTTTACGTCTTCAGCCCCTCTGCTGCGAACATCGTCCTGATCCTGGCCCTCACCCGCATCCCCATCTACCTGCGCACCGGCCGCGCCGAGTCCGCCGAGCTGCAAAGCCGGACCTTCGTGGACGCAGCCCGCACCTTCGGAGCGAAGCCCAACGCCATCATCGTGCGGCACGTCATCCCGGTGGTGCTGCCCACGCTGCTCACCCTGGCAACCCTCGAGTTCTGCTACGTGATGCTCGCCGAATCCTCGCTCAGCTTCCTGGGCATCGGCATCCAGCCACCGGACGTCAGCTGGGGCCTGATGGTTTCGCAGGGCCGCCAGTACCTGCAGACCGCGTGGTGGCTGTCCATCTTCCCGGGCGTGGCCATCGTGGTGACCACCATCGCCGCCAACGTCCTTGCCGCTTGGCTGCGCATCGCCACCGATCCCGCGCAGCGGTGGCGCCTTGCACTTCCCCGTAAGCGGCTGATCGCCCGCATCCCAGCGAAGGAGGCACAGCCGTGAAAACAGCTGCCGAACAAGCTCCCGTAAAAGCAGCAGCCCGCGCCCGAACGTCGGCCGCCCAGGCCAAAGCCCACGACGTCGTCCTGCAGGTCAAAGACCTCGCCGTGGATATCCGCACCCACCGCGGAACCATCCGCGCCGTCAACAGCGTGGCATTCGAGGCCCGGGCCGGTGAAACCCTGGCGTTGCTCGGTGAATCGGGCTGCGGCAAATCCATGACCGCCAAGGCCCTGGCCGGGATCATGGACCCGGTCTGCGACCTCGCCGACGGCCAGATCGTCCTCAACGGCACGGACCTGGTAGCGCTAACCCCCAGGGAACGGCTGAAGTTCGCCGGGCCGGAACTGGGCATCGTCTTCCAGGATGCCCTCACTGCACTGAACCCTGTATATACAGTCGGGACGCAGCTCGGTGAGGCGTTCCGGATCCACCGAGGCGTGAACGCGAAGCAGGCGCGACTCGAGGCCATCGACCTGATGAAGCGGGTGGGAATCCCGGAACCGGAGTCTCGGGTCAACTCCTACCCCCACCAGTTCTCCGGCGGCATGCGCCAGCGGATCCTCATCGCCATGGCGGTGGCCCTCAATCCGCGCCTCCTGATCGCGGACGAACCCACCACCGCCCTGGACGTCACCGTCCAGGCCCAGATCATGCAGCTGCTGCGCACGCTCCGCGAGGAGGGCCAGATGGCCGTCATCCTCATCACGCACGACCTCGCCGTGGTGGCGGAGGAAGCCGATTCCGTCGCCGTGATGTACGCCGGCAACGTAGTGGAAAGCGGGCCGGTGGCGGAAGTGTTCGCCGACCCGCGGCATCCCTATACAAAGGGGTTGCTCGAATCCGTGCCCGTCCACTTGGAACGGGGCGCAGAGCTGAAATCGATTCCCGGCAGCCCGCCGGAGCTCCACGACATCCCTGCCGGCTGCGTCTACCAGTCGCGGTGCCCAATGGTGCAGGCCATTTGCCGCGCCGAACGCCCTGCGCTCCGACCGGTAGCGGGCGGTACGGTCCGACCCGCGTCCGGCAAGGCGGCCGACGCCAGTGCGGGAACCGCCTCCGCGGACAGCACCACCACCACGGCGGTGCGGCCGGTTCGCACCGCAGCCTGCCACTTCAGCGAGGAGATCAACAATGGCTGAGCCGCTCTTGACCATTGAAGGCCTGACCAAGACGTTCCACGTGGCCAAGAGCCCCAGCGGCAACACTAAGCTCAAGGCCCTGGACGGGATCAGCCTGACGGTGGGCCGCGGGGAAACCCTGGGGCTGGTGGGCGAATCCGGGTGCGGCAAGTCCACCCTCGCCCGAACGCTGATGATGCTGGAAACCCCGGACCAGGGAACTGTCAGCTTCGAGGGGACTAACCCCTTCGGGCTGCGGGGCAAGGAGCTGATGGGCTGGCGGCGGCGGGTGCAGATGGTCTTCCAAGACCCGTTCGCGTCCCTGAACGCCCGAATGAGTGCCGGTGACATCATAGCCGAGCCGTGGGCCACCCACCGGAGCCTGTACCCGACGTCGAAAGAGCGCCAGGCGCGGGTCGGTGAGCTGCTCCAGATGGTGGGCCTGCGCCCCTCGGACGCCCGGAAGTCGCCGCAGGAGTTCTCCGGCGGCCAGCGCCAGCGGATCGGCATCGCCCGCGCCCTGGCCCTGAACCCGGACGTCATCATCCTCGATGAACCCGTGTCCGCCCTGGACCTGTCCGTCCAGGCGCAGGTCCTGAATTTGCTCAACGAGCTGCAGCGGGAACTCGGCGTCTCCTATATCTTCATCTCGCACGACCTGACGGTGGTGCGGCATGTCGCGGACCGGGTGGCCGTGATGTACCTGGGCAGGATCATCGAAACGGGGGAGACCGAGGAGGTCTTCGACCATCCCCGCCACCCCTATACCGCCGCCCTGATGTCCGCCTCTCCGAAGCTGGACGTAAGCGGGGCAAAGCGCGACCGGATTGTCCTCAAAGGCGAGCTGCCCTCACCGTTGGATCCGCCGTCGGGCTGCCGCTTCCGAACCCGTTGCTGGAAGGCGCAGGACATCTGCGCCGAAGTACCGCCGGAACCCCAGATCATCACTGCCCCGGACGGACGGCGCCACAGCGCGGAATGCCACTTCCCGCTTGACTCCATCAAGGGCCTGACCGGCGCCGCCGCCAGCGCCTTGTGACCGGCGTTGAGTATGCCGTCATAGCCGCAGTGATCTTCCTGGCCGCCTGCCTGCAGGCGTCCAGCGGCTTCGGCATGGGAATGCTGGCAGCGCCGGTGATCGCCATCATCGACCCGGCGCTGCTGCCCGCCACCCTGATCCTCCTGGCGCTGCTGGTCACGGTGATGGTCACCGTGACGGAGCGGCAGAGCCTGGACCTGCGCGGGACAGGCTGGGCACTGGCAGGAAGGCTGCCCGGCAGCGTCCTGGGTGCTTGGCTGGTGGCGGTCTCGTCAAAGGAGGGCCTGGCCTGGGTGGTGGTGGCCGTGGTGCTCACGGGCCTGGTCCTGGCCGGCAGGGGCTGGGCGCCCCGGCCCCGGCGCAGGAACTTGATCGCCGCCGGGGCGGCCTCCGGCATCATGGGTACGGCGACTTCCATCGGCGGACCGCCCATGGCGCTCGTCTGGCAGGGGCATGGGGGGCCACGCCTGCGTGGCACCATGAGCGCCTTCTTCATGGTGGGCTCGTTCATTTCGATGACCATGTTGTGGCTGGCCGGCGCCGTCACCCCGGACATGCTTGTCCTGGCGCTGTGGATGGTTCCGGCGGTAGTTGCCGGCTACGCCGCCTCGCGCTACGTCAACCGCTTCCTCAACCCGCGGCGGCTCAAGGCGCTGGCCCTCGGCGCTTCGGCGCTGGGCAGTGTCCTGCTGATTATGCAGTTGCTTCTGACCGGCTGAACAGCCCGCGGGGTAGTAGCGAGCCAGGCCTCAAGCAGCCTGCCGGGCCTCAAACAGCCGGGACAGGCTTTCGGACCACGTTGTTCAGCTCCAGTCCCGAGGCCAGGCGGTTGATGTTGGCCGCGATGTCGTCCGCGCGCCGTTCGAAGGTGATCCGGGCGTGGCCGGAGTGGTGCGGAGTCAGGACAGTGTTCTCGAGCGAGGTGAACGGCAGCTCCGCCGGGGGGATCACGCCGTCGGCGGGTGCGCCCCACCAGACGTCGATGCCCGCCCCGGCGATCTGCCGTTCCTTCAGGGCTGCGTACAGGGAGGCCTGATCCACCACCGGCCCGCGCGACACATTGATCAGCACGGCGGAGGCTTTCATGGCAGCCAATTCGGCTTCCCCGATCATTCCCCTGGTGTCCTCATCCAGCGGCACGGTGACCACCACGACGTCGGACCCGGCCAGGAGTGTGGGCAGCTCCTGGTTCCCGCCCACCCAGTCCAGCTGCACTCCCTCGGGAAGTGGGGCGGCGGGGTTCCGCCGGATGGCCCGGATCTTCATTTCCATCAGGGCGGCCACCCGGGCCACCTCCGCGCCGATGGAGCCGAGGCCAACCAGCCCCAGGGTGAGGTCGGCGAGGACGGGGTGGAAGGGGACGTCCGAAGCTGTTGCGATGGTCCGCCACTGCCCGCTGCGCACCTCCCGGTCCGCCCGGGAGACGTTGCGGGTCAGCATGAGGGTGAGCATCAGGACGTGTTCGGCGATGGGCCGTGCGTGGTGGAAGGTGTTGGCCACCGCGGCCCCGGGCGGCAGGTGCTGGAGGGCGATCTTGTCGTAGCCGGCGCCGGTGATGTGGACCAGGCGCAGGTTGGCGGCAGCCTCCGCTTCCGCGGCGGTGAGGGAGGAGCAGACGACGACGTCGGCACATGCCAGCGCGCGGCGTCGCCGTTCGGGGGACCACGCCGCAGCCATTTCCCAGTGGTGCGGGCCGCCATCGTGCTTCAGCCTGTCTTCAAACCGGCTGATGATGGGATCGGTGACCACGATCCGCAGGGCTTCCGGAGTCGCAGGGGCTTCCGCGCTCACCACCGGGGGCTCTGGAGCTCGTAGCCGGGGTGGAGGCGCTGCATGTAGCCGGTGTCGTCGCGGCTGCGGATGCCGCACTGGAGGTACTGGCGGTGCAGGCGTTCCAGTGCGTCGCGGTCCACCTCGATGCCGAGGCCGGGCGCGGTGGGGACCTGGACGGCGCCGTCCGTGAACGTGAGCACGCCGTCCTTGATGACGTCCTCGGAAGGGTCCTTCCAGGGCCAGTGGGTGTCACACGCGTAGTCGAGGTTGGGGGTGGCTGCGGCGAGGTGGACCATGGCGGCAAGGCTGATGCCCAGGTGCGAGTTCGAGTGCATGGACAGGCCCAGGTTGAACGTCCCGTTGATGCCTGCGAGGAACTGGCTGCGGCGGAGGCCGCCCCAGAAGTGGTGGTCTGACAGGATGACGTCCACGGCGCCGGCGGCCACGGCGGGGGCAACGTCAGCGAAGCTGACGACGCACATGTTGGTGGCCAGCGGCATTCCCACCTGCCGCCGGACGGCGGCCATGCCGTCGATGCCCGGGGTGGGGTCCTCAAGGTATTCCAGGACGCCGTCGAGTTCCTTGCCCACGCGGATGGAGGTTTCCACTGTCCAAGCGGCGTTGGGATCGATGCGGAGGGGAAGGTCGGGGAACTCCGCGCGTAGGGCATGGATGGCGGCGATCTCCTCTTCCGGCGCGAAGACGCCGGCTTTCAGCTTGAGCGCGCCGAACCCGTACTGATCCACCATGGTGCGGGCCTGTTGCACGATGCCGGCGGGGTCCAGTGCCTCACCCCACGCGTCCGTGGCCTGGCCTGGGTGGCCCGCCCACTTGTAGAACAGGTAGCCGCTGAACTGGACCGAGTTCCGGACGGCGCCGCCGAGGAGGTCGCTGACCGGGCGGCCCAGGAGCTTGCCCTGGATATCCAGCGCCGCCACATCGAAGGCGGATAGCACGCGGTCTGCGGTGCTGGAGCCGGTGACCATGCCGCTCATGCCGTGGCCGCCCTGGATGGTGTCCTGCCGGAGTGCCCGTTCGATGGCGCCGCGCATGGTGTTGATGTTGAAGATGTCCGTGCCGAGCAGGGCGGCCGCGGCAAGCTGGAGCCGGGCGATGTGGCCAGCGTCGCCGTAGGTTTCGCCGAAGCCCGAGACGCCGGCGTCGGTATGGACTTCCACGATGGCGCGGAGTGCGAAGGGTTCGTGCACGCCCACGGTGTTGAGGAGCGGGGGGTCCTTGAAGGCCACCGGGGTGATAGTGACGCCGGTGATTCGTGCCTGGTTGAGGTGGGCCTGGCCTGCGGGTTGTTCGTTCATCAGTGTCCTCGTCGACGTCGGTGCGTGCTGGCTTGCTAAATGTGCTCCTGGTCACCGACCATATGGGAAGCGATCGATACACGTCCAAGCCAACTTCTGCACTCAACCATCCAGTAAAGGTATGAATGTTTTCACTACCCCAGTTAGAGGCGTTTGTGGCCGTTGCCGAGGAGCTGCACTTCGGTGCCGCGGCTGAGCGTTTGAATATGACGCAGCCGCCCCTGAGCCGGCAGATCCAGATGCTCGAGAAGAAGCTGGGCACACTGCTCTTCAGCCGGACCAGCCGGAAGGTGGAGCTGACGGCCGCCGGCGCCACCCTGTTGCCGAGGGCCCGGCAGATCCTGGATATGTGCATCAAGACGGATATGGACGTCCGCCGGGTCTCGTCGGGCCACGCGGGAACCATCACGGTTGGGTACACCGCCATAGCTGGCCAGAGCGCGCTTCCGCTGATGCTGCGGCGGGCTGCGGAAGGCATGCCTGGGGTTTCCTTTGTACTGCGCGAGCTAGTTTCCACTGACCAGATGGATGGCCTGGTTAAGGGGAGCGTGGATATTGGGTTGCTACGTCCTATCGTGGCCCGGCCGGGGGTGGTTTCACGGCCGCTGATGCAGGACCGCCTGGTGGTGGCCCTGCCCGAGGGCAGTACGATATTGGGCAGTACCCCGCCGCCGAGAGGGCAGCCCTTGCCCCTAGGTTCGCTGGACCGGCGGCCGCTGCTGATGTATTCCACCAAAGAAGCGCGCTACTTCCACGATCTGGTGCTCCGGTTGTTTGCCAGCGCTGGCGCCCACCCCAACATCACCCAGTACGCCAGCCAGGTCCCGGCGCTGCTGGCGTTTGTGCAGGCGGGCCTGGGGGTCACGCTGGTGCCGGCCTCAGCCATGGCCTTCGCGCCGCCGGGAGTGGAGTTTCACGAGATCGACGGCAGGCACGGCATGCAGGAGCTCAACCGGGTGGACCTGGAGCTCGCCTGGAACGAGGAAACGGACAATCCGGCCGTGCTGAGGCTGCTCGATCTAATCGAGCCGGCCTTCGTGGAGGCGGAGCAGGGCTAAGGTGGGAACGCGCCTGGGCTACGGGCGCGCGGACATCTTGAATCGCCGTCGCGAGTGTGCCAAATCGCTGCGTATGGCCGCGGCAGCTGCCGCCTCGTCACCGCTGAAGGCGCCCGAGACGGAAGGGTGCTCCTCGACCACGGGGGCGAAGTGGTCGCGTGTATAACGTTCGACGCCGGCCATCAGCCGGGTGCGCAGCATCGCCATCATGGTCTGGCCCAGGGCGCCAGGCGGTCCGACTAGAACGGGTTGTCGGAGGCGGCCGTAACGGCCCGGTGGAACTGTAAGTCGACTTCATTGCGGGGGCCGGGGGTCCGGCGCTGGCTGTGAACTCTTCGAGTGCGGCTCTGACGGTGCGAAGTTGACGTTCGCTCTGCCTGGTGCCTGACGTCGTCAGGTTTGGGTGTAGCTCATAGAGAAAATACAACCTCCTACTCACGCTGGTAAGTAGTTTTAAGGATGTTATTCAGAGGAGCCGTCATTCAGGACGGAATTTGTCCTCGAGTCTTTATGGACGGCCCGCAACCAAGTTGTCGTGTCCTCTAGTTCACCTTCGCATGATTTATTCGCAAGACTCCCGAGTTGTGCCGCATGGCACTTCAGGGTCGACGCGAACGGTGTACTTGCCGTAATCGCGTTGTATGACCAGGATTCCCTGCCTGCGTTCTAGAGCGGCGGGTATGAGTCTGCTGATGGCACGGTTAAGCTTCTCGTCTCTACGTTGGGGCTCCTCCAAAGTGATGACTTCAAGGGAAAGAGGAAGCGCCGGGCTTGGGAACAGGCCGCCGCCCGTTAGCGAGAAGGCAGCGCTGGCTTCCGGCTGATGCAGCTTGTAGGACACAAGTCCTCCTTTACTAGGTCGACCGGGCGTGTTCGGTCGTAATTGCCGTTTATGTGGTTTCCTGCCGGATCACCCCGTCCTCTGGCAGCCCTCTCGTCTGGTAGAGCGGGAGCTTCCCCCGGCTGCAGATGAGGTTAGGTCCTGGGACTTGTCATGCAAGGAATTCAAGGTCCGGCCGAGGGGCGTCATATTGAGGTGTACTTGCGTCCGCAGAAGAATACGACCGAGGCCCATCCCGGGAAGTAGGACCTCCTCAAGCGCACCTCAGCCCTCAGATTCGGGCCTCATGCGGCTGCCTTGAGCGGGACGGGCACGAGTTCCTGGAGCTCCTCCAAGGTGCAGCCGAAGGTTTCGCGGACGGTGACGCCGTCGGGTCCGGTGAGGAAGACGGCTTTGTCCGTGTAGACGCGGGTGACGCAGCCGACGCCGGTGAGCGGGTAGGTGCAGGCTTCCACGATCTTGGACGCGCCCTCGCGGGTGAGCAGGGTCATCATCACGAAGACGTCCTTGGCGCCGGTGGCCAGGTCCATGGCGCCGCCGACGGCGGGAATGGCACCGGGTGCCCCGGTGTGCCAGTTGGCGAGGTCGCCGGTGGCGGAGACCTGGAAGGCGCCCAGGACGCAGATGTCCAGGTGCCCGCCGCGCATGATCGCGAAGGAGTCTGCATGGTGGAAGTATGCCGCGCCGGGGAGTTCGGTGACGGGGATCTTTCCGGCGTTGATGAGGTCGCCGTCGATCTCGGCGCCCTTGGCCTCCGGTCCCATGCCGAGCATTCCGTTCTCGGTGTGGAGCGTGATGTTCTGCTCCTCCGTGAGGTAGTTGGACACCAGGGTGGGCTGACCGATGCCGAGGTTCACGAAGGATCCGGGGGCGATGTCCCGGGCGACCAGGCGGGCGAGGTCGTCCCGGCCCATGGCCGTCGCCGAGGTCTGGAGGGTTGTTGCGGTGCTCATCTCAGGCCACCTTCTCTTCGGTGCCGGCCGTGGTGCCGGCAGCCGCGGGAACGCGGACCACAGTGTTGACGTAGATTCCGGGCGTGACGATGTTCTCCGGGTCCAGGCTTCCGGTGGGGACAACTTCGGAGACCTGGACAATGGTGTGCTTGGCGGCGGCGGCCATGATGGGGCCGAAGTTGCGCGCGGTCTTGCGGTACACCAGATTGCCCTTCCCGTCTGCTTTCAGTGCCTTGATCAGGGCGACGTCGGCGTGGATGGGCGTTTCGAACACCTGGCCGCGGCCGTCGATGATCCTGGTTTCCTTGCCTTCGGCGAGCATGGTGCCGTATCCGGTGGGGGTGAAGAACCCGCCGATCCCGGCCCCGGCGGCACGGATGCGCTCGGCCAGGTTGCCTTGCGGGACGAGCTCCAGCTCGATCTCGCCGGCCTTGTACTTGGCGTCGAAGTGCCAGGAGTCGGACTGCCGCGGGAAAGAACAGATCATTTTCCGCACCCGGCCTTCCTTGATCAGCAGCGCCAGGCCCTGGTCGCCCTGGCCGGCGTTGTTGTTCACCACGGTCAGGTCCTTGGCACCGCACTCCATCAGCGCATCAATCAGTTCGAACGGCTGCCCGGCGTTGCCGAACCCGCCGATCATCACGGTGGAACCGTCCTTAATTCCGGCCACGGCCTCAGTAACTGTGTCTACGAAGTTCAGCATGGCTTAGGCCCTTCCTGTGTTGGTGCCGGTGGCGGTCATGTTCTCAAGCACCACGGCCAGGCCCTGCCCGACGCCGATGCAGATCGCCGCGACGCCCCAGCGTTGACCCGACGCCTGCAGGGACCGGGCAAGGGTGCCCAGGATCCGGGTGCCGGAAGCACCCAGCGGGTGGCCCATCGCGATGGCGCCGCCGTGCCGGTTCACAATGGCGGGGTCGATGCCCCAGGCATTAATGCAGGCCAGCGACTGCGCGGCGAACGCTTCGTTAAGTTCGACGGCGCCCACCTGATCCCAGCCAATGCCCGCCTTCGCGAGGGCCTTGTTGGCTGCCTCCACCGGGGCGAACCCGAAGTACTGCGGATCGTTGCCGTGCGCGCCACGCCCCGCGATCCGGGCCAGGGGTTCGAGGCCCAGCAGTCCGGCGGCAGTCTCGGATCCCACCCAGGCTGCGGAGGCTCCATCGGATAGCGGCGAAGCGTTGCCGGCGGTGACCGTGCCGCCCTTGGTGCGAAAAGTCGTCTTCAGCTCGGACAGCTTCTCCTCCGATGAATTAGCACGGATACCCTCATCGCAAAATAAATCGGTATTCGGCACGGGGGCCACCAGGTTGTCGTAGAACCCCTCGTTCCAAGCAGCATCAGCCAAATTGTGGGAGTTCGCGGCGAACTCGTCCTGCGCCTGCCGGGTTACCCCGTACTTCTCGCGGAGCCTTTCGGTGGCCTCGCCCAGGGAGATGGTCCACTCCTTCGGCATCGCCTTGTTCACCAGGCGCCAGCCCAGCGTGGTGGAAGCCAGCGTCATGTCCCCGGTTGGGTAGGGCTTCTCCGTCTTCGGCAGCACCCAGGGCGCACGCGACATCGACTCCGCGCCGCCTACCAGCACCAGGTCCGCGTCGCCGGCGTTGATCTGGCGCGAAGCGATGATCGCCGCATCCAGCGACGAGCCGCACAACCGGTTAACCGTGGTCCCCGGAATGGACACCGGCAGGCCGGCCAACAGGGTGCCCATCCGGGCAATGTTGCGGTTCTCCTCACCGGCACCGTTGGCGTTGCCGAACACCACCTCATCAATCCGCTCCGGATCCAGCCCGGGAGCGCGCTTCACGGACTCCCTGATCACATGCGCGGCAAGGTTATCCGGGCGGACACCGGCGAGCCCGGAGCCGAACTTCCCAAACGGGGTGCGCACGGCGTCGTACACAAAAGCCTGGTTCATGGTTCTTCCTTTGTTGACGCGAACAGTGGGTGTCGGGTTTAGGCTGCCGCGGGTTTATGGGGAGTCGGCTGGTATGCCAGGAACTTCCAGGTCTCGCCCTCTTTGATCCATACCGAGAGGGCGCTGTTGGCAAGGGTTTTCTGGGTTCCGTTGACGGTGAGGTCCGCGTTCATTTGCCCCAGTACAAGTGCGGTGTCTCCAATCAGGACGATGTCTTCTATGGGGTGGTCGATCCGGTGGTACCTGTAAAAGCCCTTGCGAAGCTTCTCCAGATAGCTGCTCAGCGTGTCACGGTCACCCAGTGAGTGGGTGTACACCAGACGCTGGTGGCACAGGTCTTCGAAGGCGTCGTAGTCACCGTCGATTACAGCTTGATAGCGCTTTGCTTCCAAAGTTTCGATTTTGCTTTTCTCGGCTGCAGTGGCGTTATCCACGAAGCACGCTCCTTGCTTAAGTGTTGGGGACTAACGGCCGCCACGAGTCTGAGACGGCCCCTGCTGGCAAAGTCCACGCTGCTTCTTCAGCACGTTGCACCGGTGGCTTGGTGGTCTGCCAGGGTTGGGAGAGTACCCAAGGCTAGGTACGGGTCCACGGGCAGCGCCATTTCGGAAAGCCCACAGGGAGTCACGGCAAGAGCGTCATGAACCAGAAGAAATGGTCCCCCTGTTTTCGGGGAAAACGACGAACGATGGCAGAAACAGCCTCTTCTGCCGACGCTCCCCCCTTTGTTAGGAAACTGTCCGATAACAGATATCCGTCCACCTGGCGAGGCTCGAGCAACTGACCTTGGTGGCTCTAGTCTGTCCACAGCTGGGTCAGGGCCAAGCCTCTCAGTGGACACAGATCTGAGTCCGTATTTGAGGAGCCCAATCGACGCACCCTGTCAGGCTCGGATGTGCATCACGCTCACGCACTGGCGGCATCGAGCATCAGGATAACCACTGCTAATCCTTCAGAGTCAGGGTCCACTCACCCAGCCAGTGACCGTTTCACACTTGTAGTGAAGCCCGATCCAGGGTGACGTTGTCAGCTCGTAGTCGGGGGAGCCTTCCAGAGGTTCTTCTTTTCTGGATTCACTCGTTGTTTCGTCCACTGTCTTTGCCTTCCTGATGAGGAGCCGCGCATACGATTGGATCTAGCCGACGGTGCCGTGGTCGAAGCAATGAAAGGCGTGCTATACATCAGACAGGGTGCTAACCGCGCAGACTGCACCTTCGGCGCTGCGGGCCTCGGCACCGTTTTCGAGACCATTCGGCCCTGCGACGATGGAGAATGTCTGTGGCTTGGTCATTGGGGAGGCAAGCCGGTAACCGAAGGTCTTCCCGACCAGGTCAATCCCTTCCCGGCGCATGTGTTCCCCCATCATCAGGGCCAGAAGGGGGCCGTGGATGACCAGCCCGTCGTAGCCCTCGTTCAGGCACCAGTCGCGGTCATAATGAATCCTGTGCGCGTTGTACGTCAAAGCGGAGAACCGGAACAAAAGTCTTTCGTCGACTGCTTGCCTCAACACTGGTCCAGCGGGCGGGGCCGGCGGGGTCGGGGGGTGCGGAAGGGAGCCGGTATCTGAAGCGCGGTAGACGATGTCCTGTTCTTCACGAATGAGGAGCTCGTCGGCTTGGAAGATGTCATGGCGGACGGTTGTGAACGTCAGCGGTCCGGTCCGGCCGATCTTATCGACTGACTTGGCTACGGAAATTTCTTTTCTCGCTGGCGCGCCGATCAAGAGCTGCCCGAAGGTTGAGACCCGGCCGCCGGCGAACATTCTGCGCCGGTCAGGTCCTGGAGGTGCTGGAATGCCGACTGTGGGGTGGCCGTCCGGCCCGAGCTCACTCGCACGGCTGCGCTCCAGAAGGTAGAGCCAATGCCAAAGTGGAGGGACCGTTGCGCCGTTGCCGAAGGGTATGTCGATGTTTATGGCTGCAGCGAGGGATTCCACCGGTTCCGCTGCGATGTACTCTGTGCGTTCGATGTGGCCGGTCGAGGTATTTGGTGTCATGTTAGGTCTCTATCTTGGTCGCGTAGGCGGTAGCGCTGAGTGCCGCGATGAGGTTGTCGATGGAGGGGGAGGAATCAAGATTTTCCACTGCGTCGATGAGGTTCACGGTTGTTTCTTCGCCGTAGTGGCGGAGGAGGGCACGTGCCTTGGCAACGACCTCGGCGTGTGTCATGGGGTTCTTTTCGGAGCCCTTGGCGTCCGTCGGATTTCCCGCCAGGAGAGTGATTTTTTCGCCGTTTATCAGCTCGAAATCAAGGCGGGGGCCGTCCTCGAGCTGGATTGATTCGTCGAGCACCATCGAGATTTTGCCGAAGATCTCCTGGATCCGGGGCTCTGTGATGCGGGGCGGGTCGAATTGCTCCAGCCCGACGGAACGGTTTTCCAGCGCCACGCTGATGGCGTAGGGCAGGCTGAACTGGGCATCGAATACCGTCTCGATGGGGTCGACGCTGAGCATGTTGATCGCTGTCTCTCCGGCGGTCACGGTGATGGAGCGGATGTTGGAGGGCCGCAGATCACGTTCAGTGATCAGTTTCATCACTGCATCAACCGTTGAGTGGCTGCCTCTGCAACATGCGTAGGGCTTCAAATAGGACGTGGAGACATTGAACGTCTCGCCAAGACCGGCAAGGACTCGTTCGGGGAAACCTTTGCCGTCCCCGTAGGTCGCATAGATTCCGCCCCATGGTGCCTCGAAGATCCGATGGGGGCCGGTGACACCAGCCCTGGCGAGAAGGGCAGCGTCAATTCCTGATTCTCCGGCTTTGCCCGGGTGGACACGCTTGGTCCAGGCGCCGTCCTCAATGAAGGCCCAGACACCTCCCGTGAACGATCCGGCGATGCCAAGGGCATCGGCAAAGGCGGTCGTGTCAAGCTGAAAGATCTTGGCGCAGGCGGCGGCCGCAGCGAAGGTGCCGAAGGTGCCGGTGGAATGCCACCCGCGGTCGGTGTGGGCAGCGAAACCGCCGATGCCCTGCAAGAGCCGATAGCTGATGTCGTATCCGGCGCATGCGGCAACAATCAGTTCCTTGCCGCTGGAGCCGCTGAGTTCTGCGGCAGCGATCGCGGCCGGGAGGGTGGCCGAGCCTGCATGTCCCGGCCCGCCGCCGTCGTCGAAGTCACGGGCGTGGGCCGAGGTTCCGTTGGCGAGTGCTGCGTGTGCCGGGTTCAGGCGTTCGGAGGTTCCCCAGACGAGACTTGGGCCGCCATTCGAGATGCCGGTGAGGGCTTTACGGACGCGGCGTGACTCCTCCGAGGGGATGCCGGCCATAGCAACGGCGAGCGTGTCGAGGATGTGGTCTTTGATCCCGGACACCACCTCGGGTGGGAGGTTATCGTAGCTGATCTTGGACCAGTATTCGGCGAGCTGTTCGGTGAGGGAACGCTGCCCATCAGGTGTGAGTGACATGGAGTACCTTAGCGTCGGGGGCCCAGGTCGACGGTGAGCTGATTAATCGTCCACCGCCCGGCGGTCTGGCTTATGGCGGATTCGGAGTCGATGACGCGGGCCTGAGGGTAGTGGCGGACGAGGTGCCCGACTACTTCTTCGATCTCCACCTTGGCGAGTCCTTGTCCAAGGCAGTTGTGTGGGCCCGTACTAAACGTGAGCGGCTGGTTCCGTTCGCGGCCGAGGACGAATTCACCGGGGTTCTCGAATCTCTCCGGGTCTCGGTTGGCGGACCATACGGCTACATGTAGGTCGGTCCCAGCGGGGATGGTGATGCCGCCGACCTTGATGTCTTCCATGGCAATCTTGCTCACAACACCGGTTCGCGGATAAAGACGAAGCGCTTCAATGACTGCGGATGGGATCCAGGTAGGGTCGGCGACGATTTGCTCCCAGACTTCTCTGTCGCGCAGCAAATTCCACACCACCAGGCCGATCTGGTGACCCGTGTTTACCGAACTCGCTTCGAGCATTGAGGTGGCTTCGTCGAAGAGTTCCTGCTCGGTGAGCTTGCCGTTGTCCGCGAGCGTCATCAGGTGGGAGAGCATGTCGTCGCCGAGACCCTGGGCGCGCTTGCGTTCCATCAGATCCCTCAGATATTCGAACAGTTCGTCGTAGGCGGCCAGGATGTCGGGTTTCAGGCTGGGATCCCTGGCCAGCAGGGCCAGCGTTCGCTCCGAGAGTTCCTGCACTTTGGGTGCGTCGGTTCGCGGAGCACCGGCGAGATGACAGTAGACCAGCGACGGGATGCGGCGATCTACGCCGGCGTGGAAGTCCACTGGCTTCGTGTCATCGAGTTCGCCAACGATGCGGGTCACAATATCAGTGAGCATTTCCCGGGTGTTCTGCACGGTCGCCGGGCCCATGAAACGGGCAAGCGGGGTGCGCAGGCGCAACTGCTGCGCTCCGTCCTGCATGATGATGCTTCGAGCTCGAAAACCATGCACGGCGCCATCGTTGATGCCGAACTCTTCCATCAGTTTTAGCGCAGAGTTCGCGAACCGTGGATTGCGCAGAACATCGGTGGCCAGTTGGTAGGACAGGACCGCGTAACCTTCGGGACCGGAGGCGATACCTCCGTCTGGAAGCGCGCCGCCGGGGTGATCAGTCGCGTTTGCGGCGAACAGTTCGAATGTAGGCACTGTGTTCATCATGATCGCGAGATCGCTCCCATCGGGCAGCAGAGAATGACTTCTTCGAGTTCATCCCCACGCTCCTCCTCGACCTCGGAACGCAGCTGTTCGAGCGAGCCGTCCTGGTCGATCCGGAACACGTCGGGCATCAAGGCAGCGCAGGTGCCATTGGCATCGCAACGTTGCAGGTCCACGTTGACTTTGATCATGGGAAAGGCGCCCTTCGTCAGGATTATCAGGCCGAAGGCCGCCCCTGTGAAAATGGGACCCTATCGGCCGTGTGGTTCATGATCTACCTTGCGGGCGCATGAGACATTTCACAAATACCAATATCGAGCCCTGCTCATCTATTTCATATATGCCTAAGTCCGCTCACTGCTAGGGCTATGAGATCGTGTTGGGGTCTACTGGGGTCTGCTCGTCGTCGAAAAACAGCGCAACGAACCGCTCGGCGACTGGAGTCACGACTCCTTCCCGTCGCCTTACGATTGCGATCGGGACGTTCGGCCATCCCCCGGTTACGGGGATTTGGGCGACGTCAGGGTGGAGGCGGGCCATCTCCAGGCTGGATAGAGATACCCCTACGCCGGCACCGACCAACTGCGCCGCAGTCATGACCGTGGGCACCGGTATAACTCCCGTCGGATTTGCTCCCGTCGGTGAGAACTTGTCGGACCAGATCCGCCACAGGATGCGTACCCCCGGGATTCGGGCCGGCAGGATCCAGGTGGCGTCGGCCAGCGTTGCGACATCGAGTGGACTGGTCTCATCGAGGCCCCATGACTTGGGGGCGATGAGCGTCAGTGGAAGCTCGTCGACGATCTTCACGTCGAAGTGCACCCCGTTAATAGGTTGGAGCGGCTCCTCGGTCACGACCGGCATGATCGCCAAGTCCAGGGTGCCATCGGCGAGCCTGTCCAACTGCACCTTGGGATTGGCGTCGGTCAGATCCAGCGTCACGTTGCGGTAGATCGAGAGGAATTGAGAGATCTTGGTGCTGCCGATCCGCCACAGGCACATCGGCTCACACCCTAACTTGAGTTCCCCAGCGAGCCCTTGACCCATGGATTTCAGGGTGTCCGCTATTCTGCGCTCCTCGGCCAGCAGGCGCTGGCCCGCGTGATGAAGGTACTCGCCGGCCGGCGTTAGTTCGATACCGCGGGGCTTGCGGTCGAACAAAGTCACCCCGACCTCCTTCTCCAGTTTGGCCATCGCCATGCTCAACGGTGGCTGCGAGATCCGCAAGGCGTGTGACGCCTCGGTGATAGAGCCGTTCTCGGCGACGGCGATGAAATAACGAACATTCCGAAGATCCATGCATTTAGGATATGGGAACCGCTACTAATTGGTATTTGATGTATGTCTCGATCTGGGTGACGGTTGATGTGAGGGCGGCCACGCTCGCTTCGCACGCACGTCCACTTTGGAGGCAATATGAAATACCAGCAGCAGGTGGTTGTAGCTGGGGCCGGTCCTACCGGTCTGCTCAATGCGCTGGGACTGGCACAGCAGGGGCTCGACGTCACCGTCGTCGAGCGCGCGTCGGAGCCGCAGGATGCCCCCCGGGCCATCCTCTACCACTGGTCCACGCTGGATGGGCTTGAACGCCTCGGCCTCTTCGAAGACGCTACCCAGGCCGGGTTCCTCAAGCAGGACTATGCCCATTACGTCCGGGACACGGGGGAGACCATCAACTATGGTCTGCAGGCGCTGGAGGGTCGCGTCACGCACCCCTATAACCTTCACCTGGGCCAGGGGGCACTGGCTAAGATCATCCTGCGCCACCTTGAGCAGTTCCCAAACGCGCGAGTGCTGTGGGGACACAAGATCACAGGAGTGACGCAGGACGAGGCAGCGGTGACCGTCACAGCCGATCAGGGGGGAAATCGTGTCGAGCTGCGCGCTCAGTGGCTCATCGGCGCCGATGGCGCGAGCTCAGTTGTCAGGCAGGCCTTGGATCTTCCCTTCGAGGGTTTCACCTGGCCCGAGCGGTTCGTTGCTGCCAATGTCCGGTTCCCCGACGACCGTCCGGGCTGGGCCCAGACCACGTTCTATGTCGACGAGGTTTTGGGAGCGATTATCGTGAAGATTGACAACTCGGGTCCGCATGGACTGTGGCGCTACACCTACATGGAGGACGCCGTCCTCCCCGAAGAAGGGGTCGTCGACCGGCTCCCGCGCTTCCTTGAGCAGATCTTTGGTCCTGATGTGGCCGCGGGCACGACGCTGGAGGCCATTGCCCCCTACCGTATGCATCAGCGCAGCGCTCCAACGTACCGCGTCGGCCGTGTCCTGCTTGCCGGCGACGCTGCCCACGCCACGAATCCCACGGGTGGCTTTGGTCTGACCATGGGCCTGTTCGACTCGTATGTTCTCAACGAGGCCCTGGGTGCCGTGATCTCCGGGCAGGCGGACGATTCCGTCCTCGATGCGTACGCGGATTTACGCCGCACCGCCTTCATAACAAAAGCCAGTCCCCGCGCTACGGCCAACAAACAGTTGATCTTCCACTCGTCTGATCCGGTCCGCAGGGACAAGGACCTGGAGGTGTTCCGGCGCATGAGCGTTGACCCTGAGCTCGCCGCAGAGGTCCTCTACTTCACTAAAACGCTGGAGACGCCCTCGCTGATGCGGGTCTAGGAGTTCTCCTCCAGCATCACCGAAACAACCAGCCATTAGGCATCATCACGTCAGGAGTCTTTACATGCTTCCTCTGAGCGGCATCACCGTCGTCTCGCTCGAACAAGCAGTCGCCGCGCCGTTCGCTACGCGCCAACTTGCCGATCTGGGCGCTCGGGTCATCAAGATCGAGCGGCCCGGTCCGGGCGACTTTGCCCGTGGATACGACGAAACCGTCAAGGGCTTGGCAAGCCACTTTGTCTGGTTGAACCGGTCTAAAGAATCGGTGGCACTGGATTTGAAGAGCCCGGAGGGCAATCACGCCGTTCACGCGTTGGTGCGGAGCGCGGATGTGTTCGTGCAGAATCTGGCTCCTGGTGCGGCAGAGCGTCTTGGGCTCAGCGCTGAAGCTCTGCGTGGCGAGCGTCCGGAGCTGATTCACGTCTCGATCTCGGGTTATGGCGCCGACGGCCCGTTTTCTTCGAAGAAGGCCTACGACCTGCTTGTGCAGTGCGAAGCCGGCCTGGTCTCCATCACCGGTACCGACGCAACCCCCTCCAAGGTCGGGATTTCGATTGCGGATATTGCCTCTGGCATGTATGCATACTCAGGCATTCTCACTGCGCTGATCCAACGCCAGCAGACCGGGGAGGGAGCCACCATCGAGTTATCCATGCTCGAAGCGTTGGGGGAGTGGATGGGCTTCCCGATGAACTATGCCGTGTACGGTGGGGCCGCGCCTAAGCGCACAGGTGCCTCCCACGCTGCCATCGCCCCTTACGGTCCCTTCACGTGCGGCGACTCGAAGCAGGTTTTCCTGGGCATCCAAAACGAACGTGAGTGGGCTACTTTTTGCGAGCGGGTCCTCGGCCGACGGGAAGTGGCTGAGGACGAACGCTTCGTACGCAATTCCCTGCGTGTTGAGCACTCCACGGACCTTACTTCGGTAATCGAGCAGGCCCTGGCCCGGCACACTGCAGATGAGGTCGTGGACCTGCTCGAGGACGCCGGCATCGCCAACGCCTTGCTACGCGACATGCAGGGATTTGCAGACCATCCCCAGCTGGCGGCGCGGAACAGGTGGCGGGAATATGACTCACCAGCCGGACCCTTGCGGGCACTGATCCCGCCGGCGACCTTCGTGGGGCAGGAGCCGGTAATGAACCGTGTCCCCGACGTGGGAGAGGATACTGAGCGGGTTTTGACCGAGTTTGGGGTGCTGGAAACAACATGAGCCCGCTAACTATTCAGAATCCTGTAACTAGGCTTCAGGGCGCTCGTTCGTTTCTCTTCGTTCCGGGGGACCGGCCCGAGCGGTTCTCGAAGGCCGTGGCCTCCGGGGCCGATGTGGTCGTCCTCGACCTGGAAGACGCCGTCAGCGCAGAGAACAAAGACGCGGCCCGGCAAGCTGTCACTGCCTGGCTGTCAGGAACGGGCAATGCTCTGGTACGGGTCGGACGGGAGGAGGACGTCGAGGCTTTGACGGGGCTTCCGGGTCTACTCGGAGTGATGGTCCCGAAGGCCGAGAACCCAGAAGCTTTGTTGAGGTTTTCCGAGGCGGTGGAGCGGCCCGTGATCGCGCTGATCGAATCGGCTTCCGGCGTCCTGGCGGCCAGTTCTTTGGCAAGTGTCCCCGGAGTGGCCCGGTTGGCATTTGGAGAACTTGACCTGGCCGCGGATATCGCAGCCCGGCCGAACCAGCGGGCAATGTTGATGGCTCGATCGCTGTTGGTCCTTGCCTCCCGCGCCCAGGGCCTCCCCGGTCCGCTGGACGGCGTGACCGCAAAAATCGACGACCACTCCTTACTAAAGGATGACCTGCACGCCGCTCTGGAGTTGGGGATGTCCGGGAAGCTGCTCATCCACCCGCGTCAGGTGGCCGTGACACACGACGCTTTCTGTCCGAGCGATGAAGACGTCAGGTGGGCCCAGCGCGTTGTGGAGTCCACCAAAGGGGGAGAAGCTGTGGTCAAAGTCGACGGACTGATGGTCGATGCTCCCGTGCTGCTTCGTGCACAAGCCATTCTCGCGCGACGGGCTGAAGCGTAAGCACGGCCCACCAGCAGCTTTGCCGGCACACCCTGACCTGTCACTAACAGGAATGCATGCAATCAAAAACCTTAAAAGTTAATCGAATAAGGCCGTGAGGATCGCGGCGATGGAGGACAGATGAGTACGCACCTAAATGCGCGACCAGTCGCCGTAATCACCGGCGGCGGGGGTGGTCTCGGCAACGACATCGCGGATCATCTCGCGGATGACGGATTCGACCTTGCACTGCTTGACGTATCCGAGGCGGCCCTGGAAACCGCAGCTGCCCGGCTTGGTGTCAGGTCCCCCGGAATCAAAGTCCTTACCCTGGCCGGGAACCTGTCCGACGAATCTGTCGTCAACAAGGCGTTCAAACGTATCGAAGACGAGTACGGGCGAATTGATGCACTCGTCAGCGCAGCTGGAGGCAGCGGCACTGCCATCGTGCGCGATCTATCCGAACTCAGCGCGGAAATCTGGCGCTCCGTGGTGGAAAGCAACCTCACCAGTACGTTCCTGTGCGCCCAGCACGCCGTCCCGATCATGCTAAAGCGCGGCTATGGGCGCATCGTGAACTTCTCTTCCCTCGTCGCCGACGGCCTCGACGGCCCTTCCGGAACCGTGGGCGCCCGCCTGGCTTACGCTGCCTCCAAGGGGGGCATCGTCAGCCTTACCAAGCAGCTCGGTAAGGACCTCGGCAGTACCGGAATCACCGTCAACGCCATCGCCCCGGGCCTCATCCTCCCGACCACGGGCCGGGTGCGTGACTCGTTCGAATCCATGGATGCCGAAGACAGAGCGGCCACCGCCGCCGCCATCCCCGTGGGCAGACCCGGAACCGGACACGAGATTGCCGCAGCCGTTGCCTACCTCGTCTCCGAGACGGCCGCATTCACCTCCGGTACGGTGCTGCACGTTGACGGCGCCGCATCGTGACCACCACTCAGCAACCGAACGGAGAATCCCCGTGACATACCCCCCGCTAGTTATGCTTCCGGCCCTAGGTGCCGATTCCCGCCTGTGGCAGCCGGTCATTGACGAACTCGGCGCCGAGTTCGACTGCACAGTCATTCGGGGCGAAGGGAAGACGCTTGAGGCAATGGCAGACCATGTCCTGTCCAAAGCACCCAAGGAATTCATCCTCGTCGGGATCTCGATGGGCGGGTACCTGGCCCTTGAAATCGCACTGCGGAACACCGGCAGAGTGAAGGCGCTGGCGTTGTTCAACACCTCGGCCATCGCCGCGCCCGAGGACCGCCGACAAAACTCGGTCAACCTAATCTCGCTTGTCGAATCCGGCGGCTTTCAGACGGCAATCGATCGCACGACTCCGGTAGTATCACGGGGCATTCCCGAGATCCAGCGCCTCGCAGCAGCGATGACCAAAGAACTCGGCCCAGGGGTGTTCATTGACCAGCAGCGCGCCGTCCTTGGCCGTTCGGACCGACGTGCGGAACTAAACACCATCACATGCCCCGCCCTCGTTGTCGGCAGCACCGAGGACACCATCACCCCGTCGAAGCTAAGCCAAGACCTGGCACACCGGCTCCCTGGCGCGCGGCTTGTCTTTATCACGGGCAGTGGGCACTTCACCCCGCTGGAAAAGCCGGTGGAGGCCGCGGCTGCGCTGGCTGATTTCATTCGTGCTGTAACAGAAGATGCAGCCCAGGATACCGGGAAGATTGCCATCACATAATTCCTGCTCACTGGGCACTAGTCTCACGCTCGTCCCAGACCCGCCACAGTTGCCAAATCTAAGGAAATGTCCACCATGACCACAGACCCGGGGCCTGAATCGCTCACCGCCGCTGTCATCGGCAGCTTCAAAAACACGCCCGATCAACGGTTGAAAGCCCTGCTGGAAAGCCTCACGCACCACCTTCACGAGTTTGTCCGCGAAGTGGCCCCGAGCATCCAGGAGTGGGAAGCAGCCATTGACTTCCTCACAGCCACCGGGCAGAAATGCGACGACGTAAGGCAGGAATTCATCCTGCTCTCCGATGTGCTCGGCGTCTCGATGCTGGTCGAAACGATCAACGACGAAGAAACCCCGGACGCAACGGATTCAACGGTTCTCGGCCCCTTTCACATGGTTCAGTCACCGGAACGGGTTCTAGGCGAGAACATCTCCGCCGAGAGCGAAGGCGACGTCTGCGTCGTCCGAGGACGCATCACTTCGGTGACCGGGGAACCGGTGCCCTGGGCCAGGATCGATGTCTGGCAGGCCAACACCAAAGGCTTCTACGACGTCCAACAGCCCGGCATCCAAACCATCGGCAACGGGCGGGGCCTGTTCACGGCCGACGAGCACGGCGAGTTCCACTTCCGCAGCGTCATCCCCAGCTACTACCCGATCCCAACCGACGGACCCGTGGGCGACCTTTTGCACGCCACCCTCAGGCACCCCTACCGCCCCGCCCATATCCACTTCATCGTGGCCGCACCCGACTACAAGACATTGACCACCCACATCTTCGTCGGCGGCAGCGAATACATCGGCTCCGATGCAGTGTTCGCCGTAAAGGAAAGCCTCATCAAGCCCTTCACCACCAACGCGGATCCAGAAGCGGCTGCGGCCCTCGGAGTGGCCGCGCCCTTCGTCGAAGGCGTCATCGACATCGTCCTGCACCCCGAAGCCCGTCCCCACGAAGATACCAATGAGACCGTCAAGGAGGTCGTCCGATGAAGGACTTCCAGTACCAGGCCCTGCCGATGCGTGTCACCTTCGGACCCGGCTCGCTCAAGTCACTGCCCGACGAAGTCCGCAGCCTCGGCCTGCAGCGTGTACTGGTCCTTTCCACCTCCTATCAGGAGGACCTGGCCCGGGAAGTCTCAGAACAGCTCGGGGAGCTCAGCGCCGGCGTGCACCCCGAAGCCGAGATGCACGTTCCAGTCGAATCTGCCCACCGCGCACGCGAGGTCGCCAAGGCCGCCGGGGCTGATGGGTACGTCGCTGTGGGCGGCGGCTCCACCACCGGACTGGGCAAGGCCATCGCACTGGAATTCGGGGCCCCCATCATCGCAGTGCCCACCACCTACGCCGGTTCGGAAATGACTCCCATCTGGGGCCTCACCGCCGAAGGAGAAAAAAAGACCGGCCGCGATCCCAAGGTGCTGCCCACAAGCGTCATCTACGACCCCGAACTGACCCTGACGCTGCCCGTGGGCATGTCCGTCACCAGCGGTTTCAACGCCATCGCCCACGCCGTCGAGGCGCTGTATGCCCCCGACGGATCCCCGATCATTTCCCTCATGGCAGAAGAAGGCACCCGCGCCCTGGTCGACGCACTGCCGAGGATCGCAGAGAACCCGGCCGACATTGAGGCCCGCTCCGATGCCCTGTACGGGGCCTGGCTCTGCGGAGCCACCTTGGGAGCCACAACCATGTCCCTCCACCACAAGCTCTGCCATACTCTCGGCGGAACCTTCAACCTGCCGCACGCCGAAACGCATACGGTCGTCCTGCCTTACGTACTGGCATACAACTCCGCACACGTGCCTGATGCCGTCGCCGCCCTGCGACGAGCCACAGGAGCGCAGGAACCCGCCAGCTACCTTCGCCAGCTGAGCCTGGGCCTCGGAGCGCCAGCATCTTTGCGCGGACTCGGGCTCACCGACAACGACGTCGAAACGGTCGTGGAACAGGCCACCCGCAACCCCTACGCCAACCCGCGCCCGGTCACCGGCGACGGCATCCGCGCCCTCCTCACTGCCGCGCTCAACGGCGAAACCGTCTAACTGCCGATCCGACAGCTGCCCGGACGGGACAGGGCCAGTTGGGGGTCCTCGGACCTCGCCAGCAGAGCCATTTTGGCTCCACCTAGGTTCCACTGGGTCCAACCTGACATCGTTGCGGCTCTGGAATCAGGGGTCTTAACACGGGGAAGGGCGCAACCCGCCATTCATTAAATGTATGGGCTGGGGGCAATATTGGTATTTGTGAAATACCTCATACGGTCGCAAAGTGGAGAGCAAATATCGCCAAGGGATTCACGATCATGAACATCCACTCTCAACTCTCAGAACCCAGTTAGGAAGTACGGCTATGCCCCAGACCGCTACGGACGTTGTCATCATAGGCGGATCAACGGCAGCACTGCGTGCTGCCGAAACCGTTGTTCGGCAGGCCCCGGAACTGGATGTCACCATCATCAGTGATGAGGTGCACCTGCCCTATGAGCTGCCGCCGTTGTCAAAGATTCCCTTGAAGGATCACGTCGATATCGAATCGCTCGTCTACCCTGTCGCCCGTGAACTGCGGGAGAAGGGCGTTCATTACCGCCTGGGAGAACGTGCCACGGCCATCGATCCGGCGCGCCGGGTCATCACCACGGATACCGGGCAGATCAGGTACCGGGCCGCTATCATCACGACTGGTTGCGAACCGATAGTGCCCCCGATTTTCCGGGACCAGCAGGACGTGTACGTGTTGCGCCGGTTCGACGATTCGGTGGCGCTGCGCCACGCCGTCGAAGATCGTCAGCGCTCCGTGGCCATCGTCGGCGCCGGCTTCATCGGTGGCGAATTCGCTTCGACGTTGATCAGCGATGGCCGCGAAGTCTCGCTCATCGACTTGTCTGTGCACCCCTTGATCCGTTTCGGTGAAGAAGTCTCCGGTGTCTACGAAGAGCTTCACCGCTACAAGGGAGTCACAACGTTTTTCGGCCTGGGAGCGACTGGGACGATCGAACGGGAAGGCAGCCGGTACTTGCAGCTCAGCGATGGCCGCGAGGTCGCAGCCGATGTGATTGTCGTGGGAGTCGGGGTGCGGCCGGCCGTTTCCTGGCTGGATTCCTCGGGAATCCCGCTGGATAACGGCATCACTGCCGATGAGTATCTCCATACCGTTGACGGTGTGTTCGCGGCAGGCGACGCTGTTTGCTGGCCCAACGCCCGATTCAACGCCACAATGCGCATCGAGCACTGGACCACCGCAGCGGAGCAGGGGCGTGGAGCGGGGTTGAATGCCGTCAAGTACCTCAAAGATGAGCCGCTCGTTCCATTCGTCAACGTGCCCTTCTTCTGGTCGGATCAGCACGGTCAAAGAGTGCAGTGGGCCGGTCATCGGTTGGGAGACGAGCAAGTGGTATCCAACCGGAACGAGAGCGGCGAGCTGTTTCTCTTCCGCAAGGGTGATCTCGTCACCGGTGTCCTGGCCTTCGAACGGCGTCAGGAGTTTGTGCAATTGCGTGCGAAGCTCCGCCAACCCCTCGCATGGGACGTCGCCCTCGGAATCGCTTCGGGATTCAACTCCGCGGTCCGAGAGGTGGCAGTACCGTGACTGCCCAAAGACGGCGCTATGTTTCGTGCCCATGCGGCTCGCTGCTGGAAGGCGCCGATGACGACGAGCTCGTCAGCTCGGTACGTACACACCTGACCGAAGTACATCCAGGATTGGACTACGACCGGGACCAAATCCTGCTCATGGCCTACTGACTCGAGAACGCTCGCCCGCACGGGCGGAGCCATAGGGGGGACACGGCCAGAATGGGTCGAGCGATGCCTCACAGCGTCCCCGCGCTGGCCGTCAAATGAGTCTTTTTCTGGATCCTGCAGAGATAACTGCCTCATTGAATGCAATTCAGGTCGCGTCGTGAGTGGCTGAAGAGCGGCTAATCCGATATCGAAGCGGTCCCTAATTTTTTAATGAAAGTTCAAGATCAATAAGGCATCGCATCAGTCCTGCGATGCAGCGACATCAAAATCAGGAGTCTTAAATGTCAGTCAACCCGCCCACCAGCGGCCGAATGAAATCGGTACTCTTTTCAAGTTTTATGGGAAGCACAATCGAATTCTACGATTTCCTGCTTTACGGCCTGGCCGCCAGCGTGGTATTTGCCCCTCTCTACTTCGCAAACCTGTCTCCGGCAATGGGTATGATCGCATCCTTCGCGACGCTTGCCGTTGGATATCTGGCCAGGCCGCTGGGCGGGCTGATCTTCGGCCCCCTCGGAGACCGACTCGGACGAAAGAAGATGCTCGTCCTGACGATGCTCATGATGGGTGGTGCGAGCTTCTGCATTGGGCTGATCCCGACCCAGGCTGCAATAGGTCAGCTGGCACCCCTGCTGCTGATTATCCTGCGCGTGATCCAAGGTATAGCCGTCGGTGGCGAATGGGGCGGAGCAGCACTGATGGCTATGGAGCATTCAACGCGGGAACGCCAAGGGTTTTCCGCCAGTTTCGCCAACATGGGTGGTCCCGCCGGCGCCGCCTTGGCAACTGCCGTTTTCAGCCTTTGCAGCATGATGCCCGACGAAGCGTTCATGAGCTGGGGCTGGCGGGTGCCGTTCCTCCTCAGCGCAGCCCTTGTCGCCATCGGGCTGTTCGTTCGCCTCAAGGTCGCCGAATCACCGGTCTTCCTCGAAGCTCAGCGCCAGGCAGCATCGTCTTCCGCGCGCCCGCGAAACCCGATCCTTGAGGTGGTCACCAAGTATCCGCGCGCCGTCATCACCGCTTGCCTGGCAACAATCATGGCCTTCGCCGTCCAGTCCCTGCTCGCTACCTTTGCCGTGCCGTACGCCATCGCTTCAGGCCACAGCCGCTCAGAAATCCTATGGATCAGCCTGGCGACCCAGGTGATCCATGTATTCACCATTCCGATGTTCGCAGCACTCTCTGACAGGATCGGCAGGCGCAAGGTCATGGCGGCAGGCGTGATCGGCATGACCCTCATGATTCACCCCATCTGGCTGATGGTCGCCTCAGATAGCCTCCTGTTGCTCTTCCTGGCATTCCTAATTGGCAACCCCGTGCTCCAAGCTATGGTTTACGGGCCCACCGCCGCATACATCTCCGAAATGTTCGGCGCCGAATCCCGCTACACCGGCGCATCCCTGGCCTACCAACTGTCCTCTACCCTCGGCGGAGGTCTCGTACCTCTCGCTGCCACCGCCCTGCTGGCAGCCCGCGGTGGAAATGACCCGGTATACGTCTCGGCGTTGGTCATTGCCATCGGGGTGATCAGCCTCCTCGCACTGTTCGCGCCAGTCCGTGGATACAGGGACAAGACTCAAGAAGGGGCCGCCCATGCCGCCGTATCCGTGGAGTCATGACGGGGGAGAGCGTCCCCCGGCGGGACTTCGCCGGGGGACTCTCTGCCATCGAAGCCGCGGCTGCCGGGAAGCAGGAAGTGACGGGCGGCGGTTTTCCGGCACACCTGTAGCAGTGGGTGAATTGATGAGAGGACCTAATGATCTACGAACATGCTGACCTCCGAATAAATCCAGAAACCGAAGAACAGTTCCTAAAGGACTTTACGGCTGTCAGGCATTTGTTGCTTGAGGCAGCAGGATGCCTTTCTGTTGAGCTGTTGGTAAGTGTCGATACTCCTGCCGCGTATCTGCTTCGGGTGGGTTGGGAAAGAGTGGAGGACCATACAGAAACCTTTCCTGGCACTTTTCAAGGCAACGAATTGGCCAGAGTGCTGATGGCGCATTGCGCAGGTCCACCGAACGTCATCCACTACGATGGTCAGGACGTATCGGCGACGTCATAAGGGCTCATCCTCATCCCTGATAGGCCGCGCGATCCAAGCAACCTAAGGTCAACCGTCAGTTCCAGCAGTCTGCCAGGGCACCCTCTCGGCGGGCGCCGTCAGGCCCTGGCCTGAGGATTTCACGGCTCGGCTCCGTGAAAAACTTCGATGGGCCCGGTTGGCCGGGGTTGCCAGGACTGTAAGAAACGTTGATGCCGTGCTGGTGATGCAAGGTGAAGTCCTCAAGTGATTTCATGACCAACAACAACAACGGAATGCCCCTTTGGTAGTCCGCGGGTCCCCGCTGCCCGGTTGTTTCGTCCACTGGGTCGGGTTTGGAAGGCCTTCCGCCGTGCCCTTGCCGCCTCGGCATGCTCCGGGTCGGTGATAGTCAGACCGGTGCCCCACGTCCCGGCACTGTTGCGGGACATAACAATCCCCCCACTCAATGAGGAGTACCAAAAATGGGAAAGATCGGCACTTATCTCAGAAGAATCTCTAATCCGCGGCGAACTCCGACTAGCACCCATATCCGCTTCCGCCATACTTTCTCGCGCGGAGCGTCCCTGCGCCAGGTGGCGTACCCATGGGCCGGATGGCGCATCGAGGAAAGCGCTTAGTCCGGCCCGAGGACTGAAACAGCCGGTCCCTGCTCGGCCAGACACTATTGGTTACCCCGCCGGCGTGCGCCCGACGACCCAGGACGCGATTTGGGTCCGTGAGGTGAACCCCAACTTGGCCAGGATTCGCTCGATGTGACCGCCAACTGTCCTGGGCGAGAGCACCAGTTCGGCCGCAATTTCCTTGTTACTTTGCCCTTGGGCAACAAGGGCCGCAACCTGTGCTTCCCGTTCGGTAAGTTCCGGGCCGCCCTGCTGGCCGTAAGGACCCAGATATGCGGGTTCGCTTGTACGGCGGATTGCAGGATTTTTGTGCCCCGAGGATGCGTCCGCCCGCGGTAAAACATAGCCGGCCCGGGCCAAGTTCAACGCGAGTTCCAC
This sequence comes from Arthrobacter sp. D3-16, assembly GCF_054408515.1. NCBI lineage: Bacteria > Bacillati > Actinomycetota > Actinomycetes > Micrococcales > Micrococcaceae > Arthrobacter > Arthrobacter sp. D3-16. The sequence continues at coordinate 51,273 of NZ_CP096438.1, forward strand.
GGCTTGATCCGTTGTTTGTATGGGCCGGCCGTCCAGGATTGACAGGAACCGGGCCTCCCCGAGCTCCTTTCTTACTTGAGCCGCAGTCTGCTCGAAGTCAATTTCAAGCGGTCCAAACGCGGAAATTGTGGTGCCAATCCCTTTCCAAACAGATTGTGCCGCGTGGAAAAGAATCGCTGCTGGTTCGTAGCGGCCACCAGAGGCAGCTGTCCATGACATCTGCTCAATAGTCAGCGCAACGCAGAGCCCATCATGGAAGTCGCGTTGAATTTCCAGGGCGGCGATCTGGGATTGGCGCGCCTCCTCAAGCTGCGCAAGGTGCCACTGGCAAAGGCCCATAACTGCGTGACCGTAGGCGTGGCTCCACCGCTCGCCTCGCTTGCCACTTTCCGTCAGGACCTCCCGGCACGTGGCGATTGCACTCTCTATTTGGCCGGCGTACATCTGCGCCCAGGCCAAAAGGAAAAGCGCGGTGAGTTCTGATGCCAGGTCCTCTTCCCTGCGATGGACGGCTGCAGCCTTACGAAAGAGTTCAATAGCGTGCTCCAGGCGGCCATTGAAGACTTCGCTGAGGGCTTCCCAATGGTCAACATGAGCAGCCAGCACATGATCGTCCAGATCGCCGGCGATGCTGCGGCACTCTGCAAGATACTCGTGGGCCGGTTCACGGTCGCCCTGAAGCAGGGCAACCCAAGCGGTCACCCACAAGGCGCCTCCACGTTCCGGTGTGCCGTGCACCGCCAGGCCAAGCATGCGGTCGAGCCACCGGCGGCCATCGCTGAGGTTGCCGCCGGCGATCCAGTGGTACCTGAGGAGAGCCGCAAGCTGCATGCCTGCCAGTTCCTCTCCCGGCGTGGCTGCTGACCATTCCAGCGCCGAGAGGATATTTGTATGGTCCCGTCTGGCAGCGGCGAGGCGGGTTGCCTGTTCCGGTCCACACCAGAGCGCTACCGTTTCAGATGCCTTACCCAGATAGTGGTCGCGCTGGCGACGACGCAAGTCAGAAGATTCTCCGATGCTTTCAAGCAGTTCTGCGCCGTACTCCCGAAAGGTCATCAGCTGGCGGTACCGCCGTCGTTGACCGCCAGCAAACGGTTCTTCAAAGACGTTTTCGGCAATGACCAGAGACTTCGCTACGAGATGATCCAACAGGTCAAGAACGTCCCGTTTGTTGATCTGGCCAAAACCGCAGACCTCCTCCACGGCCTCGATGTCAAAGCCGGCAGGAAAGACTGCAAGCCTGGCCCACAAAAGTTGCTCGTCCCTGGTGCAAAGTTCGTAGCTCCAGTCGATGAGCGCCCTCAGCGTTTGCTGCCGGGGAATCGCTGCCCGGCTTCCGCTGGTCAGGATGTCGAAGCGCCGGTCCAGCCGTTCGACCAGCTGAGCAACCGATACGGAGCGCAGCCGCGCGGCAGCGAGTTCGATTGCCAGTGGGATTCCGTCGAGAATTCGGCACAGCTGGGCGACAGCGAGCCGGTTGCCCTCGGTGATTTTGAATTCGGCGTCCACGCTCCGCGCCCGATCGACCAGCAACCGGACAGATTCAAAGGCTTCAATGGCACCAGCCTCCCCGTCTGGCACAGAGGGGGCACTGAGGGGCGGTACCTGGTAAATCTGCTCGCCTAAGATCCCCAAAGGCTCCCTGCTCGTGGCGATGACACGCAGTTCTGGTGCGACGTCCAACAGCCTGGCCGCCAGTGCCGATACCGCGTCCAGAAGATGCTCACAGTTGTCCAGGACCAGGAGCAGCTGTCGTTCCTGGACGTGGTCCGCAATCCTCTCCGCGGGGGACCGGTTTGACTGGTCGGAAAGTCGGAGGGCGGCGGCAACCTGGGAGCCGACCAGGGAATTGTCATCCAAAGCCGCGAGTTCAACGATCCAGACACCGTCGCGAAACGCCTTCCGGGTCCGTGAGGACAGCTCGGCGGCGAGACGGGTCTTGCCCACGCCCCCGGGACCGACAAGGGTTAGGAGACGGGAGCGTGACATCAGCTCACGCGCTTCGGCAAGTTCTCGCCGTCGTCCTATAAAGCTCGTCAGATTATGGCCTCCGATGGAGCGACTAACTACTGCGTCAGTACTCATGACCCTCCTGTGATGCAGAAAACAATACAGGTAGAGGATGGGGTCATTTGACCCGTTCTTGTCCCGGCCCTGGGGATCAGACTGGATCCAGTCAAAACGACACTTTGAAGCAAACGGAAGGCAAGCGCGATGAGGCGCAGAGTAGCAGCGACAATCACCTGCCGGCCCAGCGCTGGCATCCGGTTGGACAATTGCCCCGCAGCCCGCTTGTCGGGTTCCCCCCAAGACTGCTGCCATCCCACTGCGGTTTCAGATCACTGGATTGCGGAGGACCTCTGGCCTGACTGCATTGATGGACAGGCCAGCGCTACATCCGGAACCTTCCCGGCATCGTACAACAAATCTTGACACCAACCCTGGTCCCTGCCTCTGCCCTCCACCTAAGGAAGGACAGATAGCGATACGGTCCGCCGCCGAAGTTCCGGGGTCCATCCCTCCACACATTCACACTAAGAAAGAGGCACCATGACTACGACGTCGATCGCCGAACTGTCAGATATTAATGTTCCGGATGCCGGGTTAGTGGCTCGTGCCGCTGATTTAGTGCCGTTGGTCCGGGAGTTCGCCGGGCAGGGTTCTGAGGCCCGGCGCGTGGCTCCGGAGGTGGTGTCGGCGTTGGAAGGTGCCGGGCTTTTCCGCATGCTGGTTCCCAAGCGATACGGCGGCATGGGTGCTTCACTGCGCACAGCTGTGGAGGTTACCAAGGAAATTTCCCGCGGTGATGGTTCCACCGGCTGGGTCACGACACTGATGATGGTCGGGACGGGCTTTGCCTCCACATTTTCCCTGCAGGCCCAGGAGGAGGTCTTCGGGAGCAACCCACTGGCGAAGGTGGCCGGAACATTCAGCCCGGGCAGCAAGAGTGAGCGTGTCGAAGGGGGTTACCTGATCAGCGGCCGGTGGCCGTATTCTTCCGGTTCCTTCGCTGCCGATTGGGCAACCCTGGGGGTTTTGCTTGATGGTGAGGACCCGATGGCGCTGGCCCTGGTGCCAGCCGAGGCCTGGACCATCGAGCCAACTTGGTTCGTTGCCGGGATGAAGGGCACCGGCAGTGACACGATCGTGGTCGAAAACCACTTCGTCCCCGAGCACCGCGTACAGCGCCTCAGCAACATGCTCAGCTCAGACTTCCTCACCCCGTTCAAAGACGACCGCATGGCCAACGTTGCTTTCAACGCCGTCGCAGCCGCAATCCTTATCGCCCCGCAGATCGGCCTGGCCCGGCACGCGCTGGAAATCACCGTGGCCAAGCTGCCTGGCAAACCAGTGGCCTACACAATGTACGACAACGCCAAGAATTCCCCCACCCATCAGCTCGCCGTCGCGAAGGCCGCCACCAACCTTCACATCTCAGAACTGCTCCTGAACCGGATGTGCCTTGACATCGACACGGCAGCCGATGCCGGCCAGCAACTGGACCTGCCCACCCGCGCCCGTATCCGTAACGACACCGGCATTATCGCCGAACTGATCGGGCAGGCCATCGATGCATTGATGACCGCCAACGGTGCCGGCTCGTTCGCAGAAGCCAACGTCCTGAACCAGATCTGGCGCGACTCAGAAATCGCAGCCCGGCACGCCTTCGTCACCCCAGAAATCGGCAAAGAAGCCTACGGCCGGGTCCTGATGGGCCTGGAACCAACCATCAACCTCTAAGGCAGGGCCAAAATGTCCACCCCCACTATCCCCCCAGCACCAGCTGAAGACCCGGCACGAACCTACCGGCGCGTCCTCGGGCACGTCCCGACCAGCGTCGCGGTCGTTACCGCCGGCACCAGGTCCGGGCCCGTCGGCATGACCGTAGGCTCCTTCACTTCAGTCTCACTGGAACCGCCCCTGGTCGCCTTCTTCGTAGACAAGGCCTCCAAAACATGGCCCCGCCTTTACGAAGCCAGCCACTTTGGCGTCAGCATTCTCGGCCAAGACCAAACCGCCCTCTGCAAAGCCTTCTCCCGCCGCTCCGAAGACCGCTTCAACGAAGTGGACTGGACCGCCTCCGACCGCGGCGTCCCGCTACTGAACGACGCCATCGTCACCCTTGAATGCACGCGCTACAAAATCGATCTCATCGGTGACCACTACCAAGTCGTCGGACGGGTCGAATCCCTCGAGCTACGCGCCACCAACCCACCCCTGATCTTCCTCCAAGGCAACTTCCTCAACCTCACCGTCTAGCGGCAATGGACCGCGCGGGAAGGCCCCGGCGTACCAATCCCCGAGAACCAGACGGGTACGAGCAGGGCCAGCATGCTGGTTCCCTAACGCTGCCGCTGCCCCCTGTTTGACGATCTCTTCGTTCACACCACACATTTAGCAAGGAGAACACATGTCACTCATCGTTGAGCGACCCAACGACCTGGACCGGAAGCGCTTTTTCATTGACGGTGACTGGGCCACCCCCAGAACGGGCCGCACGCAGGACCAAGTAGAAGCAGCGACCGGCGAAGTAATTGGAACAGCAGCCCTGGGTTCGGCAGCAGACATTGATGCAGCAGTGAGGGCCGCCCGCCGTGCCCTCGACGAGGGGCCCTGGGGCCGAACGACTGCAGCAGAACGCGCGGCCATGCTTCGCAAGTTTGCCGATGAATTGGACCTTCGATCCACAACCACTTCCGAACTGGTCAGCCGCGAAAACGGCATGCCCATTGGCCTGTCACAGATGTTGAACGGTGGAGCGCCAGCGGCGCTACTGAGAATCTACGCCGACGTTGTCGAGAACATCGCCCTGGAGGAGGTGCGCGTCAGTCAGGCCGGCTCAACCATTGTCCGCCGGGAGCCCGTGGGCGTGGTCGGCGCCATCGCGCCCTGGAACTTTCCGCAGGCGCTGGCTATGTTCAAGATTGCGCCAGCCCTTGCCGCCGGCTGCACAGTGGTGCTCAAACCCTCGCCCGAAACCGCTCTGGATTCCTACGTCTTTGCCGATGCAGCCAGGGCCGCAGGGTTGCCCGATGGGGTATTGAACATCGTCCTGGGAGACCGTGACGCCGGTGCCGCGCTGGTCTCCCACCCATTGGTGGATAAAATCGCTTTCACAGGTTCAACGGCAGCAGGAAGAATTATCGGCGCTGAGTGCGGGCGCCTGATCCGTCGTTGCACCCTTGAACTCGGCGGAAAATCCGCAGCTGTTTTTCTTGAGGACGGCGATGTCAACACCTTGCTGGCTGGCCTGGACAACGCCTCCTTCCTGAACAACAGCCAGACCTGCACGACACAGTCACGGATCCTGATCGCGCGCTCCCGCTACGCAGAAGTCGTCGACGCGATCGGAAGTTTCGCCGCTTCATACAAGCTGGGTAACCCACTGGACCCATTAGTAACGATGGGACCCATGGCCACACGAGGGCACCTGGAACGTGTTTTGGGCTACATCGAGATGGCAAAAGCCTCCAACGCCCGGCTGGTGACTGGCGGAAGCCGCCCGGCCGACCTTGATAAGGGGTGGTTCGTCCAGCCCACGGTCTTCGCGGATGTTGATAACAATGACCGGCTCGCCCGCGAAGAAGTCTTTGGTCCCGTCATGGCGCTCATCCCGTTCGACGATGACGAGGATGCGGTACAGATGGCGAACGGCAGTAACTACGGCCTTGGCGGGTCGGTGTGGAGCGCTGACGAAGACAGGGCGCTGTCCATCGCGCGGCGGGTACGAACAGGGACCATCGGACTCAATTACTACACCTTGGACCTGGGTGCCCCTTTTGGTGGATTCAAGGATTCCGGTGTCGGCAGGGAACTGGGACCCGAAGGCATCAACGCCTACCTCGAATACAAATCAATCTATGCCTCCTCAAAGTACCTGAGCGCCTGACCTGGAAGAACACCAGAAAGACCGTCATGCACCCTTCACCGGGTTGCCCCGGAAGGAGTACGAGCTGCCATGAATAGTTCAGCCGAGATCGTCGCCGCCTACTTTGCAGGCGTAACAGCCGGTGACGCCGCCGCGGTAGCGGCCTTGTTTGCATCCGATGCGCGGTTGACCAACGCCGCAGGAACACTCGAAGGTGCCGACGCAATCGGACGGATGTACCAAAACGGCCTGAGGCCGGGAGCCATGAAACCAAGCCCCCGCCCTCCGGTGGTGGACGGAGACCATGTAGCCGTTGAGATTGACCTTGATGCCAACGGGACATCCCTCAAACTCGGGGACTTCTTCACCATTCGCGACGGGAAGATTCAAAGTCTGGCTATCTACAGCCTCACGCCAACCGACGCGGGTGTCTTCAATGACGTGGGCATAGACCCCGCCCACTAGCCCGGTTTTATCACCTCTAGCACCTACACCCGTAAGACGCCCTGAGTTTCAGGCAAATTACCAGGAGAGCACATGAAAATAGCTGTTTTCGGACCCCATCGACGGGTCGGCGTCATTCAGGACGACAAAGTCGTCGACGCCAACAGTGCCTACGCCAAGTATCTGGCGGAAACGACAGATGCTGTCCGGCCGCAGGCACAGGCCGATGCTGAGGTCCCATCGGAGCTTGGTGCATTCATCGCGGAGGGGGAGAGGTCGCTCCAAGGAGCCCAAGCCGCCGTCGAGTATTTGTGGACCAAAGCCGTGGACGATCGCGGGCTGGCGGGGGAGCAGCTCTTCTTTGGACTCGGCGAGACGGAAATGCACGCCCCTGTCGCCGACGGTTCCCGGATCTTCTGCGCCCTTGCCAACTTCTTTGACCATATGGAAGCAGCCAGCAAAAACAGTTCCGGGGATGACACCGCTGAGGTCCTTAAGCGGCTTGTTCAGGGAGGACCGAAATATTTCCTCAAGGACCGGCGGGCAGTATCCGCAAACGGCCAGCCGGTACGCTACCCCGCACGGACCCGCCGTTTGGATTACGAGGCCGAGGTGGCCGTCATCATCGGCAAGCAGGGCCGCGATATTGGCCGGGGTGATGCCCTGCCATATATCTGGGGTTACACCCTGGCCAATGACTGGTCTATCAGGGACAACGTGTCCTTCGGTCCCGACTTCATGCATTCCAAAAACTTTGATACCTCGGCAACCATCGGGCCATGGATAGTGGTAAATGAGGGGCTTGACCCGCAGGACATTCCCATCGAATGCCGTGTGAACGGCGAGGTCCGGCAAAGCGGCAACACCAAATCGATGGTGCACGATTTCTCCGCTTTCATCCAGCACTTATCCGCGGACACGACCCTTTATCCAGGTGACCTCATCAGTAGCGGGACACCGAAGGGAACCGCCGTCGATTCCAGCCAGCAACAAACAGACGGATCACATCCGGACACGCTTTTCGTGAAGCCAGGCGACGTCGTTGAGGTGTCCTCAGATCTCATCGGCACGATCCGTAACGAAGTGACCAGCCCCAGCAATTGAGGTTGCTGACAGAACAGAGCCGGGGCATTAGCAATTGCCCTGACGGGACCCGGACAAGGAAAGATCATCATGAGCGATCAACAGCATAATGTGGGCGGTGTTCTCTACGACCGCCCCTTCAAAATCCGCCGGCTTAACCATTTCGGCATCAGCGTTGAAGATACAGGTGCTTCCCTGATCTATTACCGCGACCTCCTCGGATTCCAGGTGGCCGACGCACTAGACCTGGACAAGTATGACCCGGGCGTCTGGCTCGAGGGCCTGGCCGACAAACACATCTATTTCCTTCGCCATAACAGCGATCACCATACGTTCGTCCTGATGCCAAAATCGTGGGTTGATCACATGGACTCCCCGGCACGCGGCGACCTGACAATCAACCAGATCACCTGGCAGGTGGGCAGCCTTCGCGAAGTCGTTGAAGCCCGCCTATGGCTCGAGTCGCTGGGCAACAAGATCGAACGATACGGACGGGACCCGGGATCCAACTGGCACACATATTTCCCTGATCCCACCGGCCACACCAATGAGCTGGAATATGGCATCGAACAGGTTGGCTGGGATGGCCGCAGCAAGCCCGAGGTTTTGTGGCCATGGGCCAATGAGCACCCGTCGCTTCCCACCAGGTCCGAGGGCAGCGAATTGGCAGCTGCAGAGGCGGACGGAGTCGATCTCACGAGCGGATACCGGTGGGTCGACGAGTTGCCGAAGACCTTCGATGTCGGAGGCGTGCTCCTCTCCCGCCCGTTCAAACCCGTGCGCATCGGACCGGTAAGTATATTCGTCGAGGACGTCGCCGCCGCAGAGCAGTTCTACACACAGCGGCTCGGCCTCGTAAAGAGCGAGGAAACCGTCATCGATGGCCACCGCGCCGTATTTCTCAGGGCAAACACCGAACACCACAGCCTCGGCCTCTTCCCGATGGAACTGCGCAAAGTCCTGGGAGTCAGCGAACACACCACCTTGCTCTCCTTCGGCATCCAACTCGGCTCCTACGAACAACTGCGAGCAGCGCGGAGCTTCCTCGAAGAGCGCGGCGTGAAGCTCCTGGAATTGCCTCAGGAGATCCACCCCGGAATGGATTACACGGTGCATGCGGTGGACCCGGACGGTCACGTCATGCAGCTTTACTACTACATGGAACAGGTCGGCTGGGATGGAACCACAAGGTCACAAGCCCAGCGACGCGTTGTCGACCCCGAGGTCTGGCCCGAAGCGCTGGCCCCTTTGTCTGACACGTATGCGGGAGAAACCTTCTGGGGCCCGCTCGGCTGACACCCGAGTTCACTAGCACGACGGTTCCCGCCAAAGAGGCCGGGAAAAAACACTAGAAAGGAGGCCCTGAATTGGGCCGTATCATCATCAGTGGGGCATCAGGGGATCTTGGCCGCAGAGTCACAGAACTACTTCTGGCGGCTGACCCGGACATCGAATTAACACTTGTCTCACGCACCCCGGAAAAGCTCTACAAGCACAAAACACCCGGCATCCGCGTGATGCGCGGCGACTACCAGGAACCGGACTCCCTCAACGCTGCGTACACTGGCGGGGAAGTCCTCTTCCTTATCAGCGGACTGAATCTTGGCCGCCGGGTGTCCGAAACCCGAAACGCAATTGCCGCAGCCAAACGTGCTGGGATCCGTCACATCGTGTACACATCGGTCGGGGGCGTACACCCCAACAATCCCGCTCTTTCAGCAAGGGACCACTACCAGAGCGAACTGGACCTTCGGAATTCCGGCTTGGACTACACCTTCCTCCGTAACGCGCTGTACTCCGAGATCATCAGCAATATCCTCGTTGCTCCTGCCACAGCCAGTGGCGTCATGGCGCAGGCATCAGCCGACGGGCGCCTGGCTCCAGCGGCCAAAGCCGACGTCGCCCGCAGCGCTGCTAGCGTCCTGCTTCAGGCCGAGAAGCACGTTGGTGCTGTTTACGAAATCACCGGGCCTGAGTTGCTGACCTTCGAAGAAATCGCACGCATTGGTTCGGAGGTGCATGGCACTCCCATAAACTACATGCCAATATCAGCTGATGAGCGGCTGGCCTTTTTTGACTCCATAGGTATTCCCCGGACGTACGACCCCAGCATGCCGCCAAGCGCCGACGGGCACATGTGGGCAAGCGATGAACTGGTCACCGCCGAAGTCGCAATAGCTGAGGGCTACCAGACGATCCTTTCAGGACACGTGAAGCTGATCACGGGGCGCGATCCCGAGCATCTCCGGTCGGTCATGGAAACCGTCAAATCCGTGCCCTATGACCAAATCCCGGCAGAGGTTTCATAAAACCATCCATTCCTTGATCTGCGCGGTAGACGGCTTCGTTCCCAATGACATCAGGGGCGAAGCCGTCTCCATGTTCATGAATGGGCGCGACAAACACTAACAGGCAGGAAAGGAGACCAAGTGGCATTGCAAAACTACCCGGACTGGGAGCGCCTGGTTGGAGCCCTAGTCCAAATCCGCAGGGGCAACCAAGTGATCAGGACCGGAATCGTCGAAAACGTTATGCCGGATTCATCAGTCCTCTGGCTCGCAGCTGACGGCATCAACTTGCGGCAGATGTACGCCGCCGCTGAGAACTATGCAGCATGGGTTGAACCACTCGAGCTGCACGGCGAATCCACGTACCGGATGACCTCATCGAGACTCTATGGTTGACCTGCCCGGCACCACAGACGCAAGCTGAAGCCGCGTTTCAGGTGCAGAATTGTGGGGAGCATTTGAACAAGCACCTGGAGACGAGTCGTGCTCGCTGTGATCTCGCATCAGCCCAATTCCTACAGCGGAGATGCCATGCTCCGCTCCAGCGCACTGATCTCACCCGAGCAGTTCCGTTCTAAAGCTCTCCTGACCCAACGAGCAGCGTGCATGAGTGAAGTCCGTCCTGGTTGTTCCCAGGCGTGGTGGATTTAGTGAATTCGGACGCCATGCCGGGAAGTCTATTCTTCGCGCCAGGGCGATCATAGTAGTCACGGACGCCGAACTCGATGGCGCTACGAGTCTAGAGGTCGTGACGTCTGCGCTACTGCGCTGACTGCAGTGCAAGCATGAAAGGGTGCTCCAATGTCTGCTCGTCATACCTACCCTGAAGAGTTCAAGATTCATGCTGTGACACTGGCGGCAGCTTCTGACCGGCCTTTGCCTGCGATTGCGGCCGATCTTGGAATCTCTTTGACCACATTAAGACGCTGGGTCGGTATGGCGTCTAGGCCTGGCTTGGACAGCGGAGACCAAGGTGCCGAGGCTGCGGAACCATTAAGAGATCTTAGCGGCGCGGGGAACAGGGGCTTAAGTAATCCTCGGAAGTCAAGCAAAGCACCTGTTGTGGAAGAGCTCTGCCCGGTTGCCCCGGACACCGCCAAGACTTTCACGGGCACCGGCAGTTTGGATCCTTCACCGGAAATGGGCGAGAAATTTGGGTCATCGCAATCTCTCGGGCGAGTTCGCACGGTTCTCGGCTCCTCGGCAGAAGGCCGTGAAGATTCGCTCGAGTACTTTGAATACTTCTGCGGACAGCTGGACCGTTACCAGTCCACCCGCAACAATCCCATCGTGAGCGTGGTGGATCACATCGGTAATTACTGGCGTAACTGGCTCCTTATGATCGCTCGTACAGGCCCCTACCGTCCATCCACGATCAGAAGATTGCTCGCTGCGTTGGATCCGACTCACCCTATCTCGCAGCGTATGCTCACTCTCAACCTCCGACTGCTTGAGCGCGACGGTCTTATTGCACGTCATGTCATTGACCATGAACGTAGACATGTCGAATACTCCCTGACGCCTCTCGGCCGTGGCTTATCAGACAAACTGCTGCCACTCATCGAATGGATAGACCAGCATGGAGAGGAAATAGCAACCGCCAGCGAAGCCTTCGACAGGAAAGTTGTGTCACATCAATATCCGACTGACTCCTCATAGGTGCTGATCTTGTTCAAGGGAAATCAGCAGCCACATCCTTTGGCCCCAGGTGCAGGCGCCTGCCAATTTTCTCCTCCCGACAATGTTGCGAGTGACCGCGGCCCGCTCAGATCCTGTATAGGCCCTGGTCCGAGTATCCCGTCCGGCGAGGGGCGAACGGGAACACTCATGGAGTCAAAGTGCGCATCGGCGTGGGGCGGCGAAGAACATCTGCCCTGTAAACCGCGCAGTTGAAGCAGGAGACAAACATTCGGTGCCGGATTTTGCCTGCTGGCAAGGGGACATGAACCCTCTGAACAAGGCTGCTTGCCACTCACAGTTCCGGCAGTGACGAACCAGAGCGGTCAGGTTTTACCCATGCAGTTGGACCTGAAACTCAGCTGATTCAGACCTGGCCAACGTAATCACAGCCCAGGAAGCCGACGGAACAGTAATAGGCTCCGGCCAACGGCATTCCGCCGGCCGGAACCACCCGCGGGCCAACGGTACCGGTAAACCGAACTTTCCGGTCGCTGCCCTGTATCCCGTTCCTGCGCGGACTGTCTTAGGGCTTTCGTAGCTTTTCGCCGTTGGGGGCCGGCACCAAGAACGTGACGAGGCAAGCGGCCGCAGTGATGCCGACTGAAGCCCATAGGGCCGGACCATAACCGAAGGATGCCGCTTGGGCTGTGAAGGGCTGGACGAGTACGATGCCGAGACCGGCGCCAGTGCTGAAACTGGCACCCGTAAGGCCGGGCAGGGCAGCAGGGGCTTCAGCCGGGGATAGCAGGACGGAGAGGCCATTGAGACTGGTGAAGAGAAAGCCGGTATAGGAAATACCAAGGCCGGCCACGGAGAGTGCCACCACAAGTAGATTGGTGGAGAACGTGGCTGCGACGATACCGAAGGCCAGGCTGAATCCACCCCCTAGCCGAAGGGTCATGAGCCATCCGCGTCGGTCGGCGATCCATCCAGCCAGAGGTGCAGCGCATACGCCCAGCAAAGCCGGCGGTGCCAGGAACAACAGCGCCGAAAGGGAAGGGCTTAAGCCGAACCCAAAATCGACGTCTTGGCTGAGAAGCACCACGGTGAAGTTAAGCAGGGCGAACATGCCGGCCAGGGCCAGGGTGCTGGTGGCGATGACAGGCCAGAACTGACGAGAACGCAGGTAACCAATGGCGATGAGTGGGTGGCTGCACCTCTTTTCGATGGTCCAGAATGCCGCCAAGGTTAATACGGTTCCGATGAGGAGTGCGAGGGAGAGCGCAGTGGTCCAGCCCGCCGAGGACCCTTCAGAGATGAAGTATGTCAGGAAAATCAGGAACAGGGACAATGAACCGGCACCCCACCAGTCCATGCGGCCGGGCACGCCGTGTGGTCGGCCCTTGGGGACCATTTTCAGAATGGATATGCCAGCAATTGCCGCCACAGCGAGCACGACCACAAAGATGGATCTGAAGCCAAGGGTTTCGGTCATGAGACCGCCGATGAAGCCGTCGAGGCCACCGACACCTCCGCTAATAGCGGCGACAATACCTAGCGAGATTCCAAAGACTCGAGCGTGCAGGTTTTCTCTGAGGACGATGTAGGCCAGGGTAAACATGGCTCCACCTGCTCCCTGCAGGATTCTGCCGGTGAGGAGGATCTGCAGTGTAGGAGCGGCAATGCAGAGGATAGTCCCTGCAACAACGACCGCTAGGGCTACGAGCATTCCTGACCGACGACCGATGAAGTCGCTCCAGCGTCCGACGATAGGAACAGAGATTGCCGCGGCGAGGAAAAACATTGATTGAAGGGGAGCCGCACTGGCCGGTCCCTCTCCAAAGGTCGCCGCCATCTGAGGAAGCGCCGGGGTCACCATACTGGCGGTCAGCTGGAAGGTCACCGTCGCAACGACCAGGGTAGATATCAGGGCCGCTGCGCGCCAGCCACTGAGCTTTGGTTGCTCTCGGAATGTATTGGGGTTTGCCGTTGAAATATTCACATGGCTCCTTTGTTGGGCCGGATTTCCGGCCTACCTAATCGGATTGCTCAACTGCAACTCCGGCTACGGCCTATGACAGCGCGATACGGCCGTGTGGCGTTGCAGGCAGGTTGCCTCTGGTAGGAATCGCCTGGCCAGAGCCCCTGGGAGCACTCCCTCCACGGGGCTCGGTGTTCTCAGATCTGCCAATACCAGCCGTGGTGCGAAGACCCCCTAGCCTCTGGACTGATGTGGTGGGGTGTCTTGCTTCGATAGATCGTTCTGCGTGCGCCCGACGATGTTCTCTGCGCCGGAGCACGGTTGAACTGACCGGCGCCGAACAGTACGTGAAAGGGGTCTTCGCGGCTCTTGATCGCGGTATCGGGCGTTCCAGGCTGCTTATGGAGTGCGAATGCCGTAGCCAATGGATATGGCTTAGTCCGTTTTTCTCGACTGGTCCACGAGCTGGCCTTCATGCACATAGGATTCGTAGGCTTCGCTGAGATCGATGTACTTACGGAAGTTTCGGAGGTCAGAGAGCTGGTTGGTACGCACGCGACCGACAAAATCAGTGTTCGCGATTTGGGCCCGGCCAACCCCGATAAGGTCGAAGTCACCTGCCGTGAGGCCGCGACGTACCCGAGCGAGGTCCTGCTCCACCTGGAGCTCAGGCTCCCGATCATCGAAGATGTCCTGAGCAAGATCCGTACTTAGACCGACACTGCCTATGGCGATGACAGGGACAGTCGTCATGGACTTCACCCACGATGCCAAGCTGCGCTCTGGATCCAACTCAGGCCACGCCGGCGCATCAAATCGACGCGTAGAGACGTGGAAGAGGTTCACCCCAGCGCCTTCAAGGCGCTGGATAAACGGCCGGAGGTCATCAGGCTGGTCCGCGATCCTGGCCCGATAATCTACTTCCTTCCACTGGGAGAACCGCAGTGAAATGATAAATTCGGGACCGGTTGCCTCACGAATAGCTTTAACAATCTCCTCAGGGAAGCGAGTGCGTTCATCTAAACTCTTACCGCCATACTCATCATCGCGCTTATTGGTCTCGTGCCATAAAAATAGGTCCAAAAGATAGCCATGAGCACAATGCAATTCGATGCCATGCGCACCTACCTCTTGCGCAATAATGGCACTCTGGACATATGCCGCCTTTGTTTCCTCGAGTTCCTGCCTCGTCATGGCCAACCCATTTGTGCGGCCTTCCTGGACTAAGCCCGAGGGACTTAGTGAAGGGTGTTCCGGATATGGGTTGGGGACACCATCAAGTACCAGCCGCAACGCACCGGGATGCCAAAGCTGCATGAGAAAAACCGCACCAGTCTCCACTACGGCGGTGGCGACACGCCTCCAGCCCTGTACAGTCGCTTCGCCGATGATGCCGAAGACTGGTTGCCAATAGGCAGCAGGATGGTCGGGGGCGGCTCCTTCGGCAATTATCAGACCTGCGCCATTTTCAGCGCACTTTCGCAGGGTATCGGCCATGCCGGGCGTGGGAGCGTAGTCGCGCGTTTTTCGTTGCATCGCCGGCAACACGAATCGATTTCTAATTGTTTTTCCGTTTATCCGCAATGGAGCGAACAGGGGATCAGGACCGGGAGTTGTAGACATGCTATTACACCTCTTCATTGAGTGTGATTGGAATTCCTCATACTCTACTGGTCGCATTCAGAGCCTACAATTAGGCACATTTTTGTTCCCTTGCATGCACCCCGTATCGGTGCAAACTACAATTTGACGCGCAACGTCGGTTTCGATTGATTCCCCAAGTGAGACCATAAAGGGAGCCGCGCCAGGGCACGTGGAGTACTGTCACCCGGAGTTCCACCGCCGGCGTAGGCTTGGAAGACCCCGCTTGGACCGGTGTCGGTCGCTCCCGCAGGAGTTCATTGCCCCTACCTCCAAAGACTCGTGATCAAGGGTGAAAGACGACCTAGAGCGCGTCCCGCCCAAGCTTCCGCGTTCGGCGTCAGCCCACCGTGGCCTCGAGTTCCGCGCCGTTTTGGATGTGACCTCACGCGCCGGTGGTATTTGCTGTCCGGAACCCCGAAGACAACTGGTTTAGCATCGCAGCGACATCGAGGAGGAGGCATCAAAGTTACGGCCGCCCTGTCATTGCAGGCTTTGACCGCACTTGGGAAACTGTGGTTCCGCCCGGCGATGTGGAACTAATATCCTGACAACCGAGCTGCCTCCGGACTGCAGCTCGGGCGCCGCGGACGGTGACGGCATCCAGCTTAGGCCGAACTCGACTGGAGGCACTGAACCTTCGAAACGGCCAGGGCCTCCACCGGCCGAGCCTTCGGCCTCTTCGGCGTCGAGGGAGAAGTCCTGGTTCGCCGTCAAAGTTATCGCGGAAAGGACTGACCAACCAGCAGATTGCTGCTTGCCCTTTTGGGGAGCAGTTAGGAGTGGCTCCTGTCAGGTTGGGGTGTGCCCTAACAGGACTAAAATATCCGCCGTGATCCAGGTTCTACGGAACTTGGCGAGTATGGGTCCGGCTACCAACCGGCCAGCCCAACATCCACAAACTTCAAGCAGGCCTGGCGTGGGCAATACTCAGGCGCGAGGTTCTCAACCGTTGGTAGTTAGCCTCAGGACGTGCAGGGTGAGGTAGAGCTCTTCCTCCCTGTGAATTGACAATCCTGTCGCTCGGGAAATTACCTTGCCGACATGTACCGCGCAAGAGTGCTCATTAGGGTGGGCAGTCTTCGCGGCATTCCAGAGAAATTCTGAAGCGTCCTGGTGCTGAGACGCGGCCTGCAGCCGGGTTATCAGGAACCGAAGGTGTGTGGCGAATCGAGCAACGCTGACCGAGGTGGGGTCCAAGTCCACGTCAAAGGTGTCGCGAACAATTTGCAAGGACTCATGCAGTACCTTTGCGAGTTTGAACGTCGTAGGCATCTCGGTAGTGCTGAATCGTGCGTTGACGATATGAAGGGCAAGAGCAGCAGTCTCCTCATCAGGCAGCTCAACATGGGTCCGGCCGCGGATCAGCTGAAGCACCTCACGTGCGATTGCAGTCTCTTTGGGAAAGGCGTAAGGCATCTCCGCCACGAGCGGGATGTCCAGCTCGTACCCGCTGCGGACACGTTCGATAGCCGTGGTGATGTGGTCCGCTATCCCAATGACGAAGGAGTCGGAGACATCGGCATCCAGGCGATCGCGGACGAGCTGCGTAACCAGGTCAGCAGTTTCTAAATGCTCGTTGGGCAGCTCGGCAAGCAGGGCAGCGAACCGCTCGGTCCCTTCGCCAGACGTTGGTCTGAAGGTGCGATCTACGTCGGCCGCGGCGATCCGTGGCTTCCGATTGGCGTTGAAGCCGATCCCTTTACCCATCAGGACGTAGTCGCGCCCCGCATCGTCCTTAGCCTCAGCGACGTTGTTGTTGTACGCCCGGACGATAGTAAATTCGGCCGGGCCAGGCCTGTTCGATTCAGGCATGGAGGGATGCCCCGCGGCTTGTTATGACACCGCGATACCAATCGAAGCTAAGCTTTTTGCGGCGTTCGAGGGTACCGTTGCCGTGGTCGTCCTGGTCGACCCATATGAACCCATAACGCTTCGTCATCTCCGACGTCGAGGACGAAATCGAGTCGATGGGGCTCCAGGCGGTATATCCGATGACGTTGACTCCATCGTCGAGGGCTTGAAGTACTGCCCGTAGGTGGTCTCCGATGAACGCGATGCGGTATGTGTCGTTGATTGCACCGGTTTCGTCCGGTTCCTCATTGAAGCCGCAGCCGTTCTCCAGAATGAAGATTGGTTGGTTGAACAAGCGCTGCAATTCGTTCAGGGTTATCCGCAGTCCAACAGGGTCAATCTGCCAGCCCCAGTCGTTGGCGGGCAGGTGCGGATTCTTTATCACTGAGTGCACGTTCGCGCTCGTGATCTCGAGTCCTTCCGTGCTGGCGGCAGCGATTGCAGAGTTGTAGTAGGACATTCCGACGAAGTCGCAAGGATGGGAAGCGATGAGCCGAAGATCCTCCTCGGTAGCCTCCAGCTCAATGCCATTTTGGGAAAAGTATCGCGTCGCATAGAACGGATAAGTCCCCAGGTTGAGCACGTCGAGGTAGAGGAGGTTTCGAAGCCGGTCCTCCTGGACAGCCGCGAGGACGTCTTCCGGCTTACTGGACGCCGCGTAGGTGGTGAAGTAGGCGACCATGCTGCCAAAGCGAACATCGAGCTGCTGTTGCTTGGCCCATTGGATCACTTTGGCGGAGGCGACGAACTGGTGGTGCAGCGCCCGGAACATCGTCTGCTCGAACCCATCGTCCCCTGTCCGCAGCAGCCCGAGTGTCTTCTCGGGTGCCTTCACGCTCATGTTGATCTCGTTGAACGGAACCCAATGCTTGACACGGTCGCCATACCTCTCCAGGAGGGATGTCGCGTAGGTGACGTAGAGGTCAATGAGTCTGCGGTTGGCCCATCCGCCGTATTTCTCGATGAGGACCATGGGGAAGTCGAAATGGCTTATTGTCATGACCGGCGCCATGCCACGCGTGATGATGGCGTCGATGAGCCTGTCGTAATAGACGAGCGCTTCCTGGTTAATTTTCCCGTCTCCGTTGGGCATTACCCGCGCCCAGGAGAATGAGAATCGGAACGTCGTACTGCCCAGTTCGGCCAGGAGGTCGAGGTCCGCTTCGAAGCGGTGGTAAAAGTCGATGCCCCTGCGCTTCGGGAAGTCGTGCGGCTCTGCAGTCTTTGCATGATCGAGGTACTCCCGATCGAAGCGAACAGTCCTCGTGGGCTCACCTGGAGCCGGCTTAGTCAGCGGTGCGCAGTCCGCGACGGTGAGCGATTTACCGTCAGCGTCCCATGCGCCTTCGGCCTGAGCCGCAGAGAGCGCTCCGCCGATGAGGAAGTCGTGCGGAAACAGTGTCGATGTCATGCTGACGGACTCCCTACCTGGAACAGGACCGTGCCTGTGGTGACGTTCCCGCGGGCTTCTTCGGTGACAGGTGCTTTAGCTGGTTTGACGACTACGATCGGGGTGACTGTGCTGAAGCCCGCCTCCTCGATCAGACGAAGGTTGACCTCGAGCAGACGCTGACCCGCGGTAACGGTCTGCCCCTTTTCGACGAGCACCGTGAAGGGTGCGCCGTTCATCTTTACGGTGTCGATTCCGACATGGATGAGCAGTTCAAGACCGTCCGTCGTGCGGATCCCAACAGCGTGAAGTGTTTTTGCGACCATTACCACTTCACCGCTGACCGGGCTGGCGATCGTTCCGTCAT
The DNA here is from genome assembly GCF_054408515.1 of Arthrobacter sp. D3-16. Taxonomy (NCBI): domain Bacteria; kingdom Bacillati; phylum Actinomycetota; class Actinomycetes; order Micrococcales; family Micrococcaceae; genus Arthrobacter; species Arthrobacter sp. D3-16. The sequence continues at coordinate 69,810 of NZ_CP096438.1, forward strand.
GCGGGAGGATCGCAATACCATTGCCCAGCACTCCGCCCGAGAAGAGTTTGTCAGGGACCTCCGTGAGTGGGACTATGTCACCGACCATGGGGCTGAGGACTGTTCCGGCGGCAGCTGGAGAGGCAGCAGTCGGGAAGTCTGTGTCTGTAGTTTGCGTCGGCTCGAAGACCGCGGAACTCGTTTCAGCGAACGTCCGCTCCAGCGTGGCGCGCCCGAATGTCTTGCCGTAGGCGAGGGTCAGGGCGAAAGCAAGGACAGTTCCGCCAAGCAGAATCGCGACGGTGACGACGAGGGCTGCATCGCCTTGAAGTATGCCTGTACTAAGGATGCCGGGCAGGGCGACGGCAGTTGCGGCGGTGTTGAGCAGTCCAAGGACGAGGCCGACTGCTGCGGCGGCCACGCAGGAGACGAAGAAGGGGAATTTGTAGCGCAGGTTGTACCCGTAGATGACCGGTTCGGTGATGCCAAACAGTGCGGTGGACGCGGCCGCCGCAGCGCCGGAGCGTTCGTTTCCGCGCACGAGGAGTGCAAGAGCGAGGCCAGAACCGGCCTGCGCGAGGTTGGCGGCAAAGGCTCCAACGAGCAGTGCTGTTGCGCCGGTGGCCGCAACCTCTTGTACCTGGATCGGCACGAACGAGTAGTGAAGCCCGAAGATGACGAGGATGGGCCGCACACCGCTCAGGACCGCCTGGGCCAGCCAGCCGGCCGAAGCGAAAAGCCATCCAACGCCGCCTGCGATAAGTTGCCCGGCGTAGTGACCGATAGGTCCAATGATGACGAAGAGCAGGGGAATCATCACCATCAGCGCCACCGCCGGGACGAAGACGATGCGGATTGCTTCAGGGATAATCCTCGTGAGCAGGTCAGTGACGTGCTTCAGTACCCAGACGGCAAGGATGATGGGAATGACCGTCGAGGAGTACGTGACAAGCAGGATAGGCAGTCCGAGAACAGTGGTACTGGTCTCTCCGGCTTCCTTCGCTTCCGCGACCAGAGCAACCCACGTGGGATGGAGAAGGACTGCCGCCAGGAGCATAGCGAGGTAGGGGTTCGCCCCGAACTTTTTTGCGGCACTTGAGGCCAGCAAAATAGGCAGAAAGTAGAAGACGCTGTCTCCCACTGCCGACAGGATCGCGAAGAGAGTGGTATCCGCCGCGATCATCCCGGTGGATTGGAGCACGGTCACGCCGGCGCGGACCATACCGGCAGCGATCAATGCCGGCAGGATAGGCGTGAAAACGCTGGCTATCAGCGCGATGAACCGGGAGATGACGTTGGGACGTTTACCCCTCGGGCTCGTTTCCCCGGTTGAAGAGGACCGGACCCCGGAGGAGGTCGTGCTTTGCAGCGCCTCGCTAATGTCCCGGTAGAAGGCCTCTACCTTTCCGCCGACGACGACCTGTGTCTGTCCGCCGGAGTGTTGGGCCCTAAAAACTTCCGGGATCCGGTCAAGTGCAGCGATATTCGCTTTTTGTGGATCGTGCAGCTCGAATCGCAGGCGGGTTGCGCAGTGGGTGAGCTGTGCGACGTTCTCGGGTCCGCCCACCTCCTCGAGGATCTGCGCAGCGATGCTCGTCGTCGTTGAAGACTTCATTGTGCTCCTTCAGAGCTTTGCTAAGGCAACAAAAAAGACCTGAGACATGGAGCCGACAAGGGTCAGCGTCCGTCTCAGGTCTCGCCTAGTCGAACTAGTAACAATCCTGGTGCTTCGATGTGCCCAACTGCTCGACACCGGTCAGTAGCGTGCTTGCATGCAAGTTTTTGTTAAAAGTATCGGGGCGGCTCGTGGCCCCGTCAAATTCGGCTCTGTTGCCGGGTCTGAACCCAAGCATGCGACCTGTCATCCAGATACGCGGCACACCCTGCCAAGGCCCTGCTGTTGGGAAATCTCGCCCAGAAAGCTGCTACCCACTCATGTCGGTGCTGCTGCCATCCGTGTTTTGACCTGTACCTGTCGTGGCGGTTAGAAAGCGGATGCGGTCCTGGTTGCCTGAATCATGGTTGCCGTAGAGAGGATGTGCTGTTCCATCTCTGCTTTGGCATTTTCTGCATCGCCCATTTCAAGCGCCTTGATGATCCGGGCGTGGTCTTCATTGCGTTCGACGATGGAGGACCCGACGGGGTGGGGGGCGCCGGTGGTGTTGATGAGGAAGTCGCTGAGGTCCCACATGCGGCGGCTCATGTTGCTCATGACTCTTGAATGGGCCATACGATGAATGATCTCGTGGAAGTTCCGGTTTTGGACTCGATACTGGCGGGCACGGATATCTGGGTCCGGCTCGGTATTTAGACGGTCCATTCTGCGGGCGGCCAGGTATAGCTCGTCCAGGTGATCGTCTGTCCGCCGTTGAGCCGCCGCTGCCGCGATCACGGATTCGAACCCAGCGAACATTCTGAAAAAGTCTTCTACTTCTTCGAGCGAGTATTCGGTAACGACACATCCTATTTGGGGGAGGATTTCGACCAAGCCGTCTGCAGAAAGTAAGCGGAGCGCTTCCATAACAGGCTGCTTGCTTACACCGAATTCAGCCCGTATGGACTCGACAGAAAGCTTAGTCCCTGCTGCATATTCGCCTTCGAGCAATCGGCTTTGCACGGCCTCGTATATGCGCCCGAGGAGCCGGCCTCCACCTGCAGAGGAGCGTTGGTTGAGGGGTTGCAGCGACGTCATGGAACTAGTGTTGCGCATATGGCTCCTCTCCTCAACAACTAGAACGCTAGCATATTCACGCGGTGCACCCGACCGGCATTTTGCGGGCCGGGCGCACAGCAGTCTTAGTCAGCTTGGCGTTAGACGGCTTGGGAGGCGGGAGTGCCGGTCGTTATGTCGGTGACGCTTGCAATCTCAGCGAGTAGTCCGAGGGATTCGATACTCGCCTGGTGGGCCTCAAGGGTAGCGGCGGAGGAGGCATCCTCTGCGATGATGACGCGGTAGCCAGCATCAGAGGCGGCGCGCGCTGTGCCCTCCAGCGATGCGTTGGTGGCCACGCCGGCAAATACGAGAGTGTCGATGCCTCGTTCTTCCAGCACAGCCGTCAGTTCGGGCACGAAGCCACCAACGCGCTGGTGCGTGATGACCACGTCCTCGGATGCTGGTGCAAGGTCGGGAATGATGTCAGCCAGCGCACTTCCGTCCTTGAGGCAACCGGATTGCTCGACGACCTTGAGCAGGGGAGAGTTCGCGTTGAGGTCACAGAAGTCGGGCCTAAAGGCCACCCGGGTATAGATCACGGTCATGCCGTTCTCCCTTGCGGAGGCCAGCAGTTCGCCGATCTTGCTGATGATGTTCCTGCTGACGATCTGTTCGTGGAAGAAGGGAGCGAATGCTCCTTCCGCCGAGACGATGTCTCCCTGGCAATGAACCGCAATGACGGCCGTGCGCTCTGGGTTGAGTTCCATTCTGGTCTTCCCTTTCTTGCTAGTGCGATCGGGGCCGCGGGCGGGCAGTGTCCGCGGCCGCGAGAATCATTCTTATGAGCCGGGGACAACCACGACGTTCGTGAACCCGCCTCGGCGTTTATCCACCGAGTCCAGTGCCTCATTCACTTCCGAAAGGGGGAAGACTTCGTGTTCAAAGACCGAAAGGTCCAAGGTGCCGGCGTGCGCCATTTCTGCCATATCCTGGCCTTCTGCGACGCTGAACCAGAGTGAGCCGATGACGCTGATCTGGAAGCACATCAGCTTAAACATCTCCAGCGGGAGCGGCTCTGACATGCCTCCGATGTCGACCATGCGGCCGCCACGGCGCAGTGCCTCGATGCCGGCGAGCGTGATTTGGTGTGGAGCGCCGGGGCCAACAGCGTCAATGAAGATGTCGGCGCCGAGGCCGTCGGTGTTTTCCCGAACCCATTCCTCGACGGGCTTGTCCCCGTGGGAGAGGACATGGACCCGTTTGGGGTCGAGGAGGCGAACCCGCTCGAGGAGTTCACGGTCACGTGCCATCGCGAAGACCTTTGTCGCGCCCATGGCCAGGGCATTCAGAACGGCCCCGAGCCCAAGGGTTCCCGTGCCACCGTTGATGAGAACGGACGTGCCGGCCCCTGTTCCGGCTTTCCGGAGAGCGGAGTAGGACGTCCCCAGGTATCCGAAGCGGCAAGCGGCTTCGAAAGAGATTGACTCAGGCAGTATGACCAGACCGTCTGCGGGGGCCTTCATGTACTCGCAGAAACCACCATGTGGGTAGTCCTCAAAAATCTCCTGAGAGCCTGCCCCAAAGCCGAAGTAGCCCTGGAATGTGTAGGCGGGGTCGTTGATGCGTTCCCCTCGCCGTGAAGCATGGGAATCGCCGGAGTCACGACCCGGGTTGACGTAGACGCGGTCACCGGGCTTTACATTGCGGACCTGGGAGCCGACCTTGCTCACCACGCCCGCAGCATCCAGGCCATAAATAGCGGGCAGAGCTGGCAGGGGAAGGTACGGGAACCATTCGGGGTAGGAGGTGATGACGTTCCGCAGGTTAGGCACAACGTTGCACGCCTTCACCTCAACGATTACATCCCTGGGACCCGGTTCCGGGACGTCCACCTGGTCTATCTGGAAAGGCTTGCCTACTTCGTGAAGTCGTGCGGCCTGCATCAAGCTCATCATCGCGCTCCTTGCAAAATGAAATTCGAAAATTGCCCCGATACGTAGCATGAGGCCTACCGATAGTGACGGGAGTCACGCGGCGTGAGCAACGTTACATGCAAGCGTGCAAGCCTGCAAGGTCGTTTCCGTAACCTGTTGGAAGAGCATCCGATGTTTACGCGTCAGGTGGCCACGAGTTTCGAAGGCTTGGCCAGGGAAGTCGCTACCCCTCGACACCACTCCACTGTGAGGTCTTGGGAAAGTCCGCCAGAATGGCCGAAATGTATGTGTCCCGACGGCGGACCTGAGCCCTCACACCCCCAAAGCCCACGCCCCAGGAGCACGAAGGGGTTGCCCATCGTCCCACTCAACGGTACGGATCGTTGCCTAGGACGGAAGCGGGCTACAGAATCCAAAGCCGGGGGAGACCGACTTTTTTCTTATTGAACCAAGACGGGAAAACGAAAAAGCTGCAGGGCCAGAGCGGAAACGCTTTACAAACCGGCTAGCATGCTAGTAGGTTTGACGTAGTGATGGGCCTCACGTTTCGAAGCGCGGGTTCCCTAGTCCTGGTGGAGAACGACCTCTATCAGCGCGGACGGAGCTGTCCGGACTTGAATTTAGAAGGTGTGATGAAAACTCAGTTGGAATTCGATACCGACGTGCTCATTGTTGGCACAGGACCGACCGGGGCCACAGCGGCGCTGGCGCTGGCCACCGAGGGCATTCGTGTTCACATGATTTCGCGGTGGAACTGGCTCGCGAATACGCCGCGTGCGCACATTACCAACCAGCGCGCCGTTGAAGTCCTGCGGGATCTTGGGGTGGAAGAGGAAGCTGCGAAATACGCGGTGCCTTGGGAGGACATGGGGGACACCCTGTTCACGACCAGCCTGGCGGGTCAGGAGATTGCCCGGCTCCGCACCTGGGGTACCGGGGACGAACGGTACGGGGACTATTTGAAGGCCAGTCCCTGCACCATGCTCGACGTTCCGCAGCCACTGATGGAACCTATCCTGCTCAAGAACGCGGGGGAACGGGGTGCGCAGGTCACCTTTAACACGGAGTACCTCTCCCACGTTCAGGACGCCGACGGTGTCAATGTCACCTTCAGGAACCACGTCACGGGTCAGGACTACACGCTACGGGCCCGGTACCTGATCGGCGCCGATGGTGCCCGTTCACAGATCGCTGAGGACATTGGGTTGCCGTTCCATGGTCAGGTTGCCCGTGCCGGTACCGCATATGTGCTGTTCAAGGCTGACTTGAGCAAATACGTCGCGCACCGTCCCAGCATTTTGCATTGGATCATGAACCCGGTCGCCGGCTTTGGTGAGATCGGAATGGGCCTGCTGCGCGCCGTCCGGCCCTGGGATGAGTGGATCGCCGGATGGGGATTCAACATGGCAGATGGCGAACCTGATTTCAGCGAAGAGGTCATCCTCGAGAAAATCCGCACCCTGGTCGGCGACCCAGAACTCGAAGTCGACGTCCAGACCAAGTCCACCTGGTACGTCAATCAGCAGCACGCAGAGCACTTCTCCTCCGGACGCGTCTTCTGCGGAGGAGACGCAGTCCACCGGCATCCACCGAGCAGTGGCCTGGGTTCAAATACCTGCATGCAGGACGCGTTCAACCTGGCATGGAAACTCGCCTACGTCATCAAGGGCTACGCCGGAGAAAGCCTGCTCGATTCCTACTCGTTGGAACGCGCCCCCGTCGGCAAACAGATCGTCGCCCGTGCCAACCAGTCCCGAAAGGACTACGGCCCCCTCAACGACACGTTCCGTGTCCCGGGCCAGGAACACAGCATCGAAGCCGGGCTGGCCCGCCTGCACGCGCCAACACCCGAAGGCGTTGAGCTGCGCCAGAAGCTTCAGGAAGCGCTGGAAGGGAAGAACTACGAGTTCAACGCCCACGGCGTTGAACTGAACCAGCGCTACGAATCCGACGCCGTCATCCCTGACCCTGAGGCAGGCGAAGAGCAATGGGCAAGGGATCCCCAGCTTTACGTCCAGCCCACAACCCGGCCCGGCGCGAAAATTCCGCACGCATGGCTTGTGGATCGTGAAGGCCACCGGACATCGACCCTTGACGTCACCGGCCACGGAAAGTTCAGCCTTGTCACCGGCCTTGCCGGACGCGCCTGGGAAACAGCAGCCGCCGAACTTGATGCACCGTACCTGCGCACCGTCGTTGTCGGCGAAAAAGGCGCCGAAGACCCCTACGGCGCCTGGCACAAAGTCCGGGAAATCCACGAAGCCGGTGCCCTCCTCGTGCGCCCCGACGGCTACATCGCCTGGCGACAGTCCGCACCCGTCTGGGACGTCGAGACAGCCCGCGCCGAGCTGCGCTCGGCACTGGACACCGTCCTCGGCAACACCAAACAGAACACCCCCGAAACCGCAGGAGAAACCCGTGAATTCACGCCCGTACACTAGCGTCTGGTCCGACCTTGCACAGGTCGAATTCAGCCAGGGCTTCATCCAGGCTGGCCCCTACCGCACCCGATACCTGCACGCCGGCGACAGCAGCAAGCCCACACTGTTGATGCTCCACGGCATCACCGGCCACGCCGAAGCCTATGTGCGGAATCTGCAGGCCCACGCCGAGCACTTCAACGTCTATGCCATCGACTTCATCGGACACGGATACAGCAGCAAGCCTGACCACCCCCTGGAGATCAAGCACTACATCGAGCAGGTCAACCACTTTCTGGACGCCATCGGGGCTGAGAAAGCCTACTTCTCAGGTGAATCCCTTGGCGGATGGGTGACCGCCCGTTACGCCATCGATTTCCCTGAGCGGGTCGAACGTATCGTCCTTAACACCATGGGCGGCACCATGGCGAACCCCGTGGTGATGGAACGCCTTTACACGTTGTCCATGGAAGCGGCAAAGGATCCGTCCTGGGAGCGGGTTAAAACCCGGCTCGAGTGGCTTATGGCTGACCCGAGCATGGTTACGGACGACCTTATCCGTACCCGTCAGGCGATCTTCCAGCAGCCGGACTGGCTCAAGGCCTGTGAAGCAAACATGGCCCTTCAGGATCCCGAGACCCGACGCCGGAACATGCTCACCGACGATGACCTCCGTTCCATCCAGGCCCCCGCCCTGGTGGTGTGGACCACCAAGGACCCCTCCGGACCAGTCGATGAAGGCCGCCGCATCGCAGGGCTGATCCCCAACGGCCGGCTGGCTGTTATCGAAAACGCAGGCCACTGGCCCCAGTACGAGCAGACCGAGATTTTCAACAAAATTCAGCTGGATTTCCTGCTCGGCCTCGACGAAGGCGCCGGCACGGAACTGACCTCTGCACAAATTCAAGGCTAGGAGACAGCCATGACCGTTGCTCTGCTTGCCATGTCCCACAGTCCTCTCCTTGAACACGGAGATCCGGGACCGGAAGTTAAGGCCGAAGTAGAGGCCGCATTCGACGCCGCCCGCAACTTCGTCCACGATTACGACCCAGACGTGGTTATCAATCTCGGCCCGGACCATTACAACGGCTTCTTCTATCAGCTGATGCCGGCGTTCTGCGTCGGTTATGACGCTGTCAGCATCGGTGACTACGGAAGCCAGGCCGGCCCGCTCAACGTGCCGAAGGACATCGCCGAAGGCCTGGCCGAGTTCGTGATCGGTCAAGGCATTGATATTGCCGTCTCTCTGAAGATGGAGGTCGACCACGGCGCTGTCCAGCCCATGGAGATCATTTACGGCGACATCACTGCCAAGCCGTTCATCCCGGTCTTCATCAACTCCGTAGCGCCGCCCTTCACGCCCCTCCAGCGTGTCCGCCTGCTCGGTGAGGCCATTGGTCAGTATCTGAAGACCCTTGACCAGAAAGTGCTGCTCATTGCTTCCGGCGGGCTTTCCCACGATCCGCCGGTGCCCAGGCTGGCCACCGCCACCGAAGCCCAACGCCGGATGTTGATCGGAGCTGATGGCCAGCAGACCCCCGAGGCCCGCGCAGCCCGTCAGCAAAGGGTCTACGACACGGCGGACGCGTTCGCCCGTGGTGAAGCAAACATTAAGGACCTCGCGCCTGAGTGGGATCAGCAGCTGATGAAGATTCTCGCCTCCGGGGACCTTTCGCCCATCGATGCCTGGACACCAGAGGAGATGACCGAAATCGCGGGCAACTCCTCCCACGAAGTCCGTACCTGGATCGCAGCTTATGCAGCTTTGGGAGCCGTCGGTCCCTACACGGTGCAGTACAGCTATTACCGCCCCATACGCGAGTACATTGCAGGGTTCGGTGTTACAACCGCCACCCTCGACCACAACTAGACAAGCGCGCCGGATCCCGGACTAAAAAGCTACGCGATTGAGAGTGACGTAATGACAAACAAAACCAGCGGCGCCAATGAAGGAGCAGCGGTATCGGTCAGTTCACAGGACCTGAGGACCGTAGCGAACACCCTTCTTGGTGCTTTGAAGACTGCGCGTGCCTGTGAACCTGTCCGGGATGTGTTGGGTGGTGACCTGGACGCCGCGTATGAAGTTCAGGAGCTCCTGATTCAGAGCCGTATCAGTACTCGTAACCGGCGAGTCGGCCGGAAGGTCGGACTCACTGCGCCTGCGGTGCAACGCCAGCTCGGCGTGGACCAGCCCGACTTTGGGGTGCTCTTGTCAGAGATGCAGCGCGGCGAAGACGAGGAAATCCCGTACACGCAGCTGATCGCCCCCCGTATTGAGGCGGAGATTGCCTTCGTGATGGGGCGTGACGTCGAAGACACCAACCGGGATGCAGTTCTTTCCGCCGTGGATTTCGTCGTTCCGTCACTGGAAATCGTTGACAGCCGCATCGCGAACTGGGACATCGGAATCGTGGACACCGTCGCCGATAACGCATCAAGCGCCTACTTCGTCCTCGGCAACGGCAAGGCAACGCTCAATGACTACGCACCTGCAGGGGCGGAAATGGTCATGACCATCAACGGCCAACAGGTATCCCAGGGAACCGGGGCAGACTGCCTCGGCGATCCCATCAACGCCCTGCTGTGGGTCGCGGAAACAGCCGCGGCACTGGGCCGTCCCCTCCGCGCCGGCGAAGTGGTACTTTCCGGCGCACTCGGCCCCATGGCCCCCCTCAAAGCCGGCGACGTCGTCGAAGCCCGCATCAGCGGCCTGGGCACCGTCACCGCTACAGCATCTAAGGAGCTCTCATGAGCGCAAAAGCAGCCATCATCGGCTCAGGAAACATCGGCACCGACCTCATGTTCAAGATCATGAGGCTCAGCGACAAGCTCGACATGGGCGTCATGGTCGGCATCGATCCCGCATCCGACGGCCTTGCCAGAGCAGCCCGGCTGGGCATTGCCACCACCGCCGAAGGCGTCGAAGGCCTGATCGCCATGCCGGAATTCCAGGACATCGAAGTCGTCTTCGACGCAACGTCCGCCGGAGCCCACCGCCACAACGCGGCGGCCCTGGCCCCCTACGGAAAAAAACTCGTCGACCTCACCCCTGCTGCCATCGGCCCCTACGTCGTGCCCTCGGTGAATCTTGAGCAGCACCTGGACGCGGGCAACGTCAACATGGTCACCTGCGGCGGGCAGGCAACCATCCCCGTCATCGCGGCCATTGCCAGTGCCGCACCTGTGCACTATGGCGAAATCGTCGCGTCCATCTCATCAAAATCCGCAGGACCGGGAACCCGGGCCAACATCGATGAATTCACTGAAACGACCTCCGACGCAATCGTGCAGGTCGGCGGGGCCGCCAGTGGCAAGGCCATCATCGTCCTGAACCCGGCCGAACCGCCGATGATCATGCGCGATACGGTCCTGTGCCTGGTCGACCGGCTCACCCAGGCCGAGCAGGACAAGGTGGCCGCTGCCGTGCAGGAACGGGTCAATGAGGTCGCCGGCTATGTCCCCGGCTACCGGCTGAAGCAGGCCGTGCAGTTCCAGGACGAAGGCGCCGAAGTCAAAGGCCTCATCCCCGAAGGCCGCGGAACCGGAGAATACACGCGCGTCAGCGTCTTCCTCGAAGTCGAGGGCGCCGCGCACTACCTCCCGGAGTACGCCGGGAACCTGGACATCATGACCTCTGCCGCGCTCCGCGTCGCCGAGCAGCTGGTCTCAACAAAACAGGAAGTAGCATCATGAGCCAGACACCCACCCGCGTCTTCATCCAGGACGTCACCCTGCGCGACGGCATGCACGCCGTGCGCCACCGCCTCAGCACCGAGAACGTCGCCAAGATCGCCGGGGCCTTGGACGCCGCGGGCGTCGACGCCATCGAGGTCGCCCACGGCGACGGCCTTGCAGGCAGCAGCCTCACCTATGGTGCTGGAAGCAACACCGACTGGGAATGGATCGAAGCCGCTGCTTCAGTGGTAAAGAAGGCACGGCTCACAACCCTGCTGCTGCCCGGGATCGGCACCCTGCACGAGCTGCGCCAGGCCTATGACCTGGGCGTCCGGTCCGTACGCGTCGCCACCCACTGCACCGAAGCGGACGTCTCAGCCCAGCACATCGCCTACGCCCGCGAACTGGGCATGGATGTCTCCGGCTTCCTCATGATGTCGCACATGTCCGAGCCCGAAAAGCTGGCCCAACAGGCCAAGCTCATGGAATCCTACGGTGCTCACTGCGTCTACGTCACCGACTCCGGCGGAGGCCTGACCATGGAAGGTGTCCGGCAGCGCGTCCGCGCCTACCGCGACATCCTGAACCCGGAAACCGAAATCGGCATCCACGCCCACCAAAACCTGTCCCTCGCGGTCGCCAACTCCGTCGTCGCCGTCGAAGAAGGCGCCTACCGTGTGGACGCCTCTCTCGCCGGCCACGGCGCAGGCGCCGGCAACACCCCCGTGGAGCCCTTCGTCGCCGTGGCCACACTGCACGGCTGGGAACACGGCGCTGACCTCTTCGCACTTCAGGACGCCGCGGAAGACCTCGTCCGGCCACTGCACGACCGCCCCGTCCAGGTCGACCGCGAAACCCTCACCCTGGGCTACGCCGGTGTCTACTCCAGCTTCCTCCGCCACGCAGAACGCGCCTCCGCCCGCTACGGACTGGACACCCGCGACATCCTCGTCGAAGTCGGCAAGCGCCAGCTCGTGGGCGGTCAGGAAGACATGATCACCGACGTCGCCCTCGATTTGCAGCACGCCGCTGCAAAGCACCAACAACCCCTTCCCGTCCGCTAGCTCCACCTCCTCCAAGGAATCAGACATGTCAACGAAGACAGCCCCCAACGCCGAGGGACGCACCGGCCCCATGAAGGTTGCCATGGCAAGCTTCATCGGCACCACCGTCGAGTACTACGACTTCTTCATCTATGGGACAGCAGCAGCGCTGGTCTTCCCCAAGCTGTTCTTCCCCGAAGCCGGCCCGCTGATGGGTACGCTTCTGTCCTTTGCCACCTTCGGCGTGGGATTCCTCGCCCGCCCCCTTGGCGGTATCGTCTTCGGCCACTTCGGTGACCGGGTCGGGCGGAAGAAGATGCTCATCATTTCCCTGGTGGGCATGGGCGCCGCAACGTTCCTGATGGGCCTGTTGCCCGGTTACGCACAGATCGGCATCGTGGCACCCATTCTGCTGACCGTCCTGCGCCTCTTCCAGGGGTTCTGTGTTGGCGGCGAATGGGGAGGCGCGACACTCATGGCCGTCGAACACGCTCCCAAGGGCAAGAAGGGCTTCTATGGAGCATTCCCCCAGATGGGCGCCCCGGCAGGCGTAGCCCTCGCCACTGTCTCCTTCCTCGGCGCCACCCAGCTGCCCGGCGACCAGTTCCTCGCCTGGGGCTGGCGGCTGCCGTTCCTGGTCAGCGCAGTCCTGGTCGTTGTCGGCCTGGTTATCCGCCTCACCATCGCTGAAAGCCCCGCCTTCGCCGCGGCCCGCGAGAAGAAAGAACTCGTGAAGCTCCCCATCAAGGAAGCCTTCCGCCGCCACCCCAAGGAAATTTTCCTCGTCGCCGGCACCTACCTCAGCCAAGGCGTTTTTGCATACATCACCATGGCCTACCTGGTCAGCTACGGCACCGCCGTCGCCGGAATTGACCGCACCACCGTCCTGATGGGCGTCTTCGTCGCAGGCATCGTCGCCGTCGTCCTCTACCCGATCTTCGGATCACTCTCGGACAGGTACGGCCGCAAGACCATGTACCTCGCTGGTGCCGTAGCCATGGGTGTCACCATCGGCCCCGCCTTCATGCTCATCAACACTGGTGTGGCAGCCAACTTCGTCCTGGCGGTGGTAATGGTCTTCGGCATCGCCATGGCACCGGCCGCCGGCGTGACCGGCTCCCTCTTCTCCATGGTCTTCTCCCGGGAAGTCCGCTACACGGGCGCCTCAGTTGGCTACACAATTTCGCAGATCGCCGGCTCCGCGTTCGCCCCGACGATTGCCACGGCACTGTTCGCTGCGACCAAATCCAGCGACTCCATCGTCATCTACCTGCTCGTCGTCTCTGCCATTTCCATCATCTCTGTTGCACTCCTGCCCGGTGGCTGGGGGCGCAAGGAAGCAGCCCGCCAAAACGGGGAAGAACTGGCTGAAACTCAACGAAGCGCAGCAAACACCCCTGCCGAAGCCTAAACAGACCTTTTGAACAGCAGGGGCTGCCGGCACATTCCGGCCGCCCCTGCTGCCACAAGGCCCAAGCGTCCTCCTCCAGGGTGACGAAGTTCCCCTATTCCGGTTTCGATCACAGGTCACCCTGTCCCCGGTCACGCCTGAAAGGTCACGCGAATGACACGCGCAGATTTCCCCGACCGCGTTTTTGGACCAGATGAAATTCCGACTCTTGCGTGGCAGGAGACAACACCTGCGAAGCGGACAAGTTTTGTCCAGGACTGGCATCTGCTGGTCGGCGCGGTGGTGGAGGTCCGACGGGAGGGACGGGTCATCCGAACAGGGCTCGTCGACGACGTCACCGCATCCGGAGACATCATCTGGATAGCGGCAGATGGGTTCGACAGCAGAACCATGATTGACAAACGAGAGGGCTACAAACTTGCGATCGTCCAAGCACTGCAATAATCCTCCGCGGACAGCGGTGGCAAAAACCCTCGCTGTCCTCCCATTCTGCACAACGGCTTCGGAGCAAAGTGGCACCTGCGGCTTCCGCCAGGCCGCCCTAAGAGGTAGTGCTGCAGACAGCCATAGTCATGATCCAGCACGTGCTCCGGTCGAGAGTGCGGTCGACTATGGCCAATCAGCCGACGCAGTACCGGAAAGAGGTTTTCCATCCGGACAAATCACCACCGCCGCCTGGGAAGGCTGGTGGCAGGCGGAGCCCGGGGGAGCTGCCTAACGGATGCCGAAACGAGCGTCACATGACGGGCTTGCGGTCATCATCGGCCTCTACGCCATGACCCCCCGTGGTCACTCAATCGTTCCGGACTTGCACAAGTCACCCACGACGCGCAGCTGCGGCAGCGGTTAAAACCGTCGTTCCAGTCTGCCTTTGCAATCCAGGTGTCAGGATGCTGGACGTATGACGGCTCTTGTATCCGAGAAGCTCCACGGTCCGGCTTCGGCCCAATGGCATTCCCACATCACCCGGGGGAGGGTCAGTGACGCGTCAAGCCTTTCTGACGATCCCTGAAAGAGAAATAAATCGATACCGCGCCTGGGCAGTAATTTCTGCTTGCCTCGGCTGGATGAAAGAGAGTTATACGTGGCACGTATTGGCGTTGTGGCCGAGTTGGGTCACGAGAGGCGGGTGGCGGCGACGCCCACCACCGTCAAGCAGTTGTTGGGGTTGGGCTACGAAGTTGTGGTCGAAAAGGGTGCGGGCGAGTCCGCCTCCTTCAGAGACGACATGTACGCCGAAGCCGGTGCACTGATCGTCGGCGCCGATGAGGCGTGGGGCAGTGAGGTGGTGCTTCGGATCAACCCGCCTACTGGGGAGGAGATCGGCCGGCTGGCCGAGGGTGCGACGCTGATCGGGATGCTGGCCCCTGGTCTGCGGCCGGAGCTGGTGGAGGCGTTGGCGGCACGCCCCATTACAGCTTTGGCTTTGGATGCGGTGCCGCGGATCTCGCGGGCGCAGTCGATGGATGTGCTCAGTTCGATGGCGAACATCGCAGGATACCGTGCCGTGATCGAGGCGGCCCACGAGTTCGGCCGCTTCTTCACCGGCCAGGTGACCGCTGCGGGCAAGGTCCCGCCTGCCAAGGTCCTGGTCGCCGGCGCCGGCGTCGCCGGTCTGGCGGCGATCGGGGCCGCGTCCAGCCTGGGCGCAATTGTCCGGGCGACAGACCCGCGCCCTGAGGTAGCCGACCAGGTGAAGTCCATTGGCGGTACCTACCTCAAGGTTGAGGTGGAGGAGGAGATGAAGTCCTCCGACGGGTACGCGAAGGCCACCTCTGAGGCGTATAACGCCCGGGCTGCTGAGATTTATTCGGAGCAGGCAGCCGATGTGGACATCATCATCACCACGGCCCTGATCCCTGGACGTCCCGCGCCGAAACTGCTCACCGCCGAAGACGTGGCCGGCATGAAGTCCGGCAGCGTGATCGTGGACATGGCCGCCGGACAGGGCGGGAACGTCGAAGGCTCCGTCGCCGGAGAACGGATAGTTACGGATAACGGTGTGGTGATCCTGGGGTACACGGATCTTCCGGCCCGGCTCCCGGCCCAGGCCTCCCAGCTGTACGGGACAAACTTGGTGAACCTGCTCAAGCTTCTGACCCCGGACAAAGACGGTCAGCTGCGGATCGATTTCGATGACGTGGTGCAGCGCTCCGTGACGGTGGTCCGGGAAGGGGAGAAGACCTGGCCCCCGCCACCGGTCCAGGTCTCAGCCGCACCCGCAGCCACGACCCAGGGCCCGGCCGCCGAAAGCACCGCCCCGAAGAAGAAGGAAGGCCTCAGCCCGGCCGGCAAGGCCGGGCTCTTCGCCGCGGGGATCGCGGTGCTGTTCGGGATTAACGCGGTCGCCCCGGCGCCGCTGCCGCAGCACTTCACGGTGCTGATGCTCTCCATCGTGGTCGGCTTCTACGTCATCGGGAAGGTCCATCACGCCCTGCACACCCCGCTGATGTCCGTCACGAACGCGATCTCGGGGATCATCGTCGTCGGGGCTCTGCTGCAGGTCACCTCCGAGAACATCGTGATGCAGGTCCTCGCCGCCGTCGCGGTCCTGCTGGCCAGCATTAACATTTTCGGCGGCTTCGCCGTCACCCGGCGCATGCTCGCCATGTTCTCGGCCGGGAAGGCACGTTCATGAGCGCGGCCACTGAAGCAGCAGGAATTCTATCGAGGAGCCTTACCGTGTCTGACACCGTCTCCGGTCCGTTGACCGCCGACTCCATCGCGGGGGCGGCCTACGTCGTCGCTGCCCTGCTGTTTATCCTGTCCCTCGCCGGGCTGAGCAAACACGAGAAAGCCCGCGCCGGGGTCATCTACGGCATCACCGGGATGATCATCGCGCTGGCCGCGACGATCTGGCTGACCCTGCAGGACGCCTGGGGCACCGGTCACGCCCTCACCGGGCTGGGCCTGCTCGTCGCCGCGGTGATCGTCGGCGGCGCCATCGGGCTCTGGCGCGCCCGCGTGGTCGAAATGACCGGCATGCCCGAACTGATCGCACTGCTGCACAGCTTCGTGGGCCTCGCCGCCGTCCTGGTCGGCTGGAACGGGCACCTCGAAGCCCCGGACCTGTCCCCGGACCTGAGAGCGATCCACCACGCCGAGGTATTCATCGGCGTCTTCATCGGCGCAGTGACCTTCACCGGCTCGATCGTGGCGTTCCTGAAACTCTCCGCCCGGATGAAGTCCTCACCCCTGATGCTGCCGGGCAAGAACGTCATCAACCTCGGTGCCCTCGCCGCCTTCATCGCCCTGACCGTCTGGTACGTCAACGACTCCCAGCTCTGGCTCCTGATCGTCGTCACCGTCCTCGCCCTCGGGCTGGGCTGGCACCTGGTGGCCTCTATCGGCGGCGGCGACATGCCCGTGGTCGTGTCCATGCTCAACAGCTACTCCGGCTGGGCCGCCGCCGCTGCAGGCTTCCTGCTGAACAATGACCTGCTCATCATCACCGGTGCCCTGGTCGGCTCCTCGGGTGCGTACCTGTCCTACATCATGTGCAAGGCCATGAACCGGTCCTTTATCTCCGTGATCGCCGGCGGGTTCGGCATCGCCGCCCCCGCCAGCAAGGGCGACGCGGACCAGGGCGAGCACCGCGAGATCACCGCCGAGGCAACGGCTGAGATGCTGACGAACGCCTCGTCCGTCGTCATCACTCCCGGCTACGGCATGGCCGTAGCCCAGGCCCAGTACCCCGTGGCCGAACTGGCCCACCAGCTCCGCGAGAAGGGCGTGAACGTCAGGTTCGGCATCCACCCCGTCGCCGGGCGCCTGCCCGGGCACATGAACGTGCTCCTTGCCGAAGCCAAAGTCCCGTACGACATCGTCATGGAAATGGACGAGATCAACGACGACCTCGGCGACACCTCCGTGGTCCTGGTCATTGGAGCCAACGACACCGTCAACCCCGCCGCCGCCGAAGATCCCGGCAGCCCCATCGCCGGGATGCCCGTCCTCAAAGTCTGGGAAGCCGAGAACGTCATTGTGTTCAAACGCTCCATGGCCGCCGGCTACGCCGGCGTCCAGAACCCGCTGTTCTTCCGCGAGAACTCCCAGATGCTCTTCGGTGACGCCAAACAACGCGTCGAAGACATCCTCCGCGCGTTCTAACCGATGGCGCCAGCGTAGCCTTTCTGCTGGTCGATATAACAACACCCGGGCGGCGCTAGTCGGGGTTACACAACCAAATCCGTGTACCGAGGCAGACGACAGAAGTGAAAAGAGACGAGACCATGCCCAATCGCCGGGTTCCTCCCAAGTACCCTCTGCTGAAGACTTTCCGACGCTATGTGCCGGATCGGACTCCCTGCGCGGAAGAACCACCGGTACCCCGTCAGGCCCTGAACATCGACGAACTGACTGCATCCCCTTGGATTGGTCTTCACTACAGGCACGAATTCTTACTCCACTACAGGCACGAGCTGCTGGAGGGGACTGCCCCGGCTTTTGTTGACTAAGGGTCTTAGGCCGCTTTGAGCGCGGTCCGGTTGATTGTTTCATATTCGATTGGCGTGAGTTTTCCCAGCCGTCTTTGCCTTCGCCGGCCGTGGTAGGTTCTTTCGATCCAGTTGTGATGGCCAGTCGGAGGTCCTGTCTGGTGATCCACCGCTGACGGTCCAGGACGTTCTTCTGCAGCAGCGAGAAGAACGATTCCATCGCGGCGTTGCCCGCGCACGCACCGGCCCTGCCCATCGAGCCGATGAGCCCGTGGTGACGGAGTAATTCGACGAATCGGCGTGACGGAACTGGGACCCGCGATCCGAGTGGACCACGGTTGCTGCCAGGCGGCGTGCCGTCACCGCATTCTCCAGTGCGGTGACGGCCAGTGAGGACTTCATCCGGGAGTCCATCGAGTACCCGACGATCCTTCCGGAATAGATGTGGCGGTTTCAAGCAGGCAGCGCAACACCTTTCATCGGAGGGCGTCGTGACGGTGTCGTGGAAAGATCGGAGCATCGCGTATTCGATGCTCCTGCAGGGTGCTTCTGTGCAGGAAACGGCGAGACGGTTCCGCGTCAACACGGGAGCGGTCGTCCAATGGGCCAGACTTGCGGGCATGGTGATCCGAATGGGAGCCCGAGGCGGCGTCATCTCCAACGTCGCAGCACCCTTCGGCGGCATCAAAGCAGTACGGCCTCGGGCGCGAAGGCGCCCTCGAAGGCATCGAGGGATACCTCTACACCGAGGACATCGGCATCGCCGACCCCTACGTCGGATAAAAGAAGTCTGCGCAGTGGGCCACTTCCCTTGAAGCTACTGCGCAGATCGCTTGTAAAGATCTTGTTTGTGATGTCCCTTTCTTCCATACTGGAGCCATGCGTACCGCTGAATGGAACACTACATCGTCTGTGCTAGAGCGTGCCGCCCAAGTTCTTGGTGCCTTTAGAACCGAGGACCGCTCCTTAGGGGTTTCCGAAATAGCCCGTAGAACGGGGCTGGCGAAGTCCACGGTTGCCCGTCTGACATCCGAGCTGCTGCGACTGCAGTTTCTGGAGCGGCAGGGCTCCTCATATCGGCTCGGCATCACCTTGTTCGAATTGGGTCAGATGGTAGTGACACCCAAGGAGCTCCGCCGGCGCGCTATGGGGATTATGGTCGACCTGCGCAATGCGACAGGACAGACCGTTCACCTTGCCGTCCTCGACGGGACAGAGGTGGTGTACATAGAAATCCTGCGGGGAAGGGGGGCACCTCCGCTTCCCTCCCGCGTCGGCGGCCGCATGCCCGCTCACGCGACGGCCGTCGGCAAAGCAATGCTTGCCTTTTCACCCCCGGCTGTTTTGGACGAGATTCTTGCTACGGGTCTGCAAAAAGTCGCCCCGGGAACCATCACCGATGAAGAAGCGCTGCAGAAGGAACTCGCTGAAGTAGCAGCCATCGGGCTAGCCCACGAGAATAACGAATCAGCGCCTGGCAGCTCGTGCGTCGCCAGTCCAGTCCTGGACTCCGGCGGAGCGCTGGTCGCATCCCTTTCGGTATCCGGATTTGTAGGCCTTCTGGACGTCGACCGGGTGGGGCCTGCTGTCCGCACAGCAGCATTGGCCCTTGGCCGCCAGCTTCCCCGCAACAGTGCGCTGACCGAAGACTGAAATCTAGAGATGGCAGCTCTCGATTTCTTTAGGACTCAGGTAGCGATAGCTTGCCGCGTTCCGAGGAGAGCGACGTCGGCAGAGAGAATATCTACTAAAACGTACCGGTGATTGGAACGCCTGCTAGCGGCGCCTGACTCTTTCGCTCACTATGGGACGAGCGTCACACTGCCGTGACCCTCACCTCTAGAAATGAAGAGAAGCACCATGACCACAATGCGAGCAGCACGGCTGCACCAGGTAGGCGGCAAGTTTGAAGTGGATGAAGTACCTATTCCGGTTCCAGATGACTACGACGTCATCATTAAGGTTGAGTCGGCGAATCTGGTACAGAATCTGCGCAATGTCATTACTACCTACCCGTCTCTCAAATCGTTCCTTCCGTTGCCCGAGCTGCCCGCTATCTTCGGCATGGACACAGCAGGCACTATCAGCCAGGTTGGGGCACGTGTACGCAACCTGAAGGTGGGCGACCGTGTCTACCTCAACCCCGGCCGGCATTCGGTGGACTCGTGGGCCTCCCGGACAGGTGACCCCCTGAGCGACACTGCATACACTTTCCAGGGATATTTCGGCTTCGGCCCCGAGTCGAAGGAGATCCACAAGGATTACCCCCACGGCGGGATGTGCCAATACGTCAAAGGGCCCGCGTCGGGAATTATCCGGATACCGGATAACGTCCCGCTGGACCATGCGTCCCGGTTCGGATACCTTGGCACCGCATACTCGGGTTTGCGCAAGGGCGACGTCCGGGCCGGCACTAATCTCCTCATCCAGGGTGTTACCGGCACGCTCGGCCTGAGCGCTGTGCTGCTGGCCCTGGCGATGGGGGCGACGCAGATTTTCGGTGTCGCTCGGAACAGGGCCCTGCTGGAACGAATCCGCCAGATCGCTCCGGACCGCATCAGGGTGATGGCGTACGGCGACGGCGACGTTGGCGACTGGGTCCGGCAGAACACCGATGGACTGGGCGCAGACGTCTACCTTGACGCCCTCGGCGACAAAGCTACGGCTGATGTGAGCATGGCGGGGATATGGGCACTGCGCCGGGGCGGAAGGATGGTGAGCATAGGAGCGATGCCGGAGGACCTGCCTATTCCGATGTACAGGCTGATGACGCTGCAGATCAGCCTGCTGACTTCGCTGTGGTTCAGCGTGGCAGAAGGAGAGGAAATGGCGCGGATGGCCGCCGCCGGAACCCTTGACCTGAGCCATTTCGAGGCGTGGCACTATAGCCTCGAGGAAGCGAACCAAGCCATCGACGCTGCCACCGATCGCGCCGGCGGTTTCACCTCCATCATCGTCAAACCCAACAACTGAGCAGGGGATGTTTTCGTGGTCACCCTAAACCCTGCAACCACTGCCCTTTTGGCGGTCCACCTGCAACACGACATCGTGTCGCCAGGAACTGCCTTTGGGCAGATGTTCAACCCTGAAGTCCAGGCCCGTGACGTAATCGCCCATTGCCGGAAGGCCATGCGATCTTTGCGTGATGCCGGCGGCCTGGTTGTGCCGCTTCGGATAGCGTTCATGGACAACTACTCGGACTTGAACCGCGCGCTTCCGCTGCTACAGATGGTCGCTAAGGCGGGTTGCCTCAAGGAGCGAAGCGAAGGCAGTGCGCTCGTCCCTGAGGTGGACGTTCGGGATTCCGATGAAGTGGTCATCCACCAGTTGCCGGGTCCATTCAGCCGTTCAAGGCTGCATGAACTTTTGTCGTCCCGAGGCATAGAGAATGTTGTCGTGTGTGGCGTGGCAACTAATGCTTCCGTGGAAGGGGCTGTCCGTCAGTCTGCGGATTTGGGTTACAGCACCTACGTCCTCTCCGATGCCACCTCGGCTGCGGACAATGCCTCCCATCAGGCGTCCCTCGCGTCGATGGGTTTGTTCGCTCAGGTCATAACCCTTGAAGAGTTCACTGCCGCTCTGCCCGGCGACGTGGCCTGAACGGCACCTCAGCACGAGGTTGTCGACGTAATGGGCGCGGGTCGCCCTGCCCGGCCTTACCCCCGGGTGACCCGCGCCGGTTAATCTATATGACAATTTCGACAGACCTTGGGCCAGGGGACGATGGCGGCAGCTCGCTGCACAGCGGTCCGGTCGTCGGTCCGTCCAGGGTGTGTCGTTCGAGTGGACGCCGCCGTCGCTTAATGCCGGGGTCCTTAGTCAGCTGGCGGGTTCCAGTTGCGCTACTTCGCTTGTACTCAGGGATCCGATAGAGGGAACCAGATCGGCGGTGCTCTGCATCATGTGATGGCGCATTCGGGCCTCCGCGGGTTCTGCAAGCCCGTCATACGTCCTTTCAAACAGGGCGCGCGCTTCCGGTAAGGGCCAGTCGGAAGGCAACAGCGCGAACGGGAGGTCCGGATGGGCTTCTCCAATTTCCCGCCAGTCCCGCAGAGTCTCTATCCGTAGTCTCAATGCCATGGTTGGCGAAACGGCATCGTCTTCAATGGCGTCAACTATGTCTGCCGCACGCTTGATAAATGATTCCAGGCGCGGCCTGAGTTCCTCCAGTCCGAAGGCGCCTGCGGGGTTGCCCTCGGCGCCGAAATCGACGTGGGGGGCGCCGCTGAAAACCGTCATACGGTTGATACCCGCGTTCATCAATGCGTGCCGGGACTCCTCGTCCAGCGCCCACGGTCGGACCCATACCCCGTCGTAGAGCAAACCGAATCCGAACTGCCGAAGCAATTGCCTGACTTGGTGGCGAAGGTGGCGCTGCTCCTCACTCACCGAAAATGTGATGACGGTCCAATGCCCGTCCCAGTCCCGGTACTCCCGGCCAAAATCTACGATCTGTTTAAGGCGGCGTTGCTGACGGCGGCGGGCTGGCTCAGTCAGCGTGTAGTAGGTGGCCCGTCCTCGCCGGGAAGGTTCCAGGAAGCCCTGACGCGCTACGCGGCTCAGGGCGTTCCGGGCCGCCGTTTCGCTGAGGCCAAAGTCGCCCAGCACATCAACGAAGAACGTCGAGGGGATATCGTCCTCCACTCCAAGGAAATAGGTACCAAGGAGCGTCAGCAGGAACTGCTGGGAGCCGTGGACGGGTTTGAGATTGCTCATGGCTAAGTCTTTCGCATAGACGGGACCATTGCCCACCTAGTTACTCGTCAATTTTCTTGACGACGGTTACGCATCATGCGAAGCTTAGTTGTGCGGAAAGCGGAGCAGCTCCGCTGAAGGGGCCTAGAAAGGCCCGGCAACTAGGAGGCATCGGTGGCTCAACAGGAAGCCGTGAACGAGTTCAACCCTCATTACGAGGAGACATTCGACAATTCGCACGTGTACTACGAGGAGATGCGCGCTAAGTGCCCCGTGGCACACAGTGAGTCGTTCGGCGGCTTTTGGGCGCTCTTCAAATACGAAGACATCATCCGCGTTCAAACGGAGCATGAAAGCTTCAGCACCGCGGAAAAAAATGTCGTCCCGCCGGCCACCCGAAACCAGGGCAAACGACCTCCGCTTCACTTTGATCCGCCGGAACATGAGACCTACCGGCGGCCCGTCACTCCGGTTTTCGCCAAGAGCCGCATGGCCGTTCTTGAGCCTGAGCTTCGTCGCTTTGCCGACGAGCTGATCGATCCCCTGATTGCCGCCGGCCACTTCGATTACACACTCGACTTCGCTGAATACTTTGCTGCTCGGGCTTTTGGGTTGATCCTGAAGTTGCCCCTGGACATGATGCTGCGCTCACGTGAGGTCCAAGTGCAGTACTACCGGGCCCAAATGGCCATGGATAAACCAAAGGTCGTCGAATGGAGCGACCGACTCTATGAAGTGGCCAAAGAGATCGTCTTTGCGCGCAAGCAGAACCTGCTCAATCCGGATGAGGATCTGATTTCCGCGCTCCTCCTTGCCGGTGAAAGAGGCGAGGCAATTCCTGATGACATGGTTGTCGCCAGCATCCGCCAGTTCCTCTCAGCGTCTCAGGCTGCCCCAGGCGCAGTTCTGGGAAGTATCGCAACCCATCTGGCACGTGATCCTGAGCTTCAGCAGCGTCTCCGTGAAAACCCGGATCGTATCCCCGATGCTGTGGAGGAGTTTCTGCGCCTTTACTCGCCTTACCGGGTCTTTGCCCGCACAGCCACACACGATGTAGAAATCCGGGACCGTAAGATCCCAGCCGGGGAGCCGATCGCGATGATTTTCCCCTCCGCGAACCGGGACGAGGACGTCTTTGAGGACCCGCACGAGTTCAACATGGACCGTAAGCCCAATAAGCACATCGCATTCGGCAGGGGTCCGCACCGTTGCCCGGCGGCCTCCCTTGCGAGACTGGAGCTGTGTATCGGCGTGGAGGCGCTGCTGCGTAAGACGAAATCATTTGAGTTGGCTGGGGACGTCAAAATGACCGACTGGCTCGAGTTCGGCCCGTCCTCAACGCCACTGAGAGCCGTACAGGCATAACCAGGTTTCACAAAGCCGGCTGGGCAGCACGGGGAAGGTGCCGCCCAGTTCACGGCGGTCTTGGACGAATAAAGTGCGGCCGTAGATTGAAGGCCTTGTTGTACGAAGTCCGGGCCCTCCAGCGCCCGGCGTACTTAGCGGCTTTGACTCAAGGTAGGGTGGCAGCCGGAGTCCAGAGGGGTTCACCCTGGAACTGCGACGACAATCTTCCCGGTAGTTTCACCATTGATCATTGCCCGGAACCCCTCGTGGATGCGGGAGAGCGGGAGCACCCGGTCAATACGGGGCCGGGTCCCGGATGTCTCCAGTAGTCCCAGCATGGCCTCGGTCTCCTGCTTTGTTGCACCAGTGGAACCGAGGATCCTTAGTTGCTGGTAGAAAATCCGGCCAAGCTCGGCCTCAGGATTCACTCCACTGGTCGCTCCTGCGACGACAACCGCGCCGCCAGGACGCAGGCACCGCAGCGAATGCGCCCAAGTCGCCTCACCGACAGTCTCGATTACGGCATCCACGCGTTCAGGCAGGCGGGCACCTGGTTCAAAAACCTCATGGGCGCCTAGCTCCAACGCGAACCGGCGCTTGGACTCGGTTCGGCTGGTTGCGTAAACAATCGCCCCCGCAGCGGCTGCGAGTCCAATGGCCGCGGAGGCCACGCCGCCGCCCGCTCCTTGTACAAGCACACGGTCGCCGGCTGAAATACGTGCTTGGGTAAACAGCATGCGGTATGCCGTGGACCAGGCGACCGGGAGGCAAGCTGCCTCTTCGAAGCTCAAAGAGGACGGCTTGTCGATGAGGCAACGGTCGGGGACTACCAGATATTCTGCGAATGCTCCGTCAATCGTTTCCGAGAGCAGAGCCCGGTTCGGATCGAGCGTTTCGTCCCCGCCTCCGGCTACGGCGTCGCCAATGATCGGATACACCAATACTTCGCGTCCGTCATCAGTGACCCCTGCGGCGTCTCCGCCCAGAATGATTGGCAGGTTATCCGGGTTGTGTCCTACGCCCCGGAGTGTCCAGATGTCGTGCATGTTCAGGGACGAAGCCCTGACCCGGATTCGGGTCCAGCCGGGGCCGGCGGAGGGGATCGGAACTTCCATCAACTTCAGGCAGGAGAGCGGATCGGCCGCGTTCTGGGCAGTTGCTACGGCAGCTAACATTGCGGTCCTTCGATGGGGTGCTGTGGTTCCTTGTTTTGGACGTCCTTGAAGAGGTCTCGTTCTTTCAGGGCCAGCCAGGCTCCTCACCGCTCGTTGGCCGGGTTTTGGATCAATGGCTGTCGGCTCCGGTTTAGACCCGGTGAGCGGTCATTTCGGCGATTCTGTTTACGTGGTCCAGCATTATGAGACCGGCCCGTTCAGAATCCCGGCTCTCGAATGCGTCAACTATGTCCCAGTGTTCAGTATGTTGCTTCGGTGCCAGTGCACGGACCCCGTCCTGACCCTGCAGGGAACTCAGCAGAAAATCGCTCAGGTCCCACAACCGCTGCCCTTGGATCGTCAGAAGCCTGGAGTTGGCCATGGCGTGTACCATGGCGTGAAACTCCCGGTTGCTGCGCCGGAACTCGGGGAGCTGATCGGTTGGATTAGCGTGAAGTTGACGGCTTTCTGAGGCGTGCAGAAAGGCCCGGAGCTGGCTGATTTGTTCATCAGTTGCGTTCACGGCCGCCGCTTCGGCAGCGGCGCGTTCATAGCCGGCCAGGACCCGGTAGAACAGCGCAAACTCCTTGGGGGAGTAGGCGGCCACAATGGAACCGATTTGGGGTTTGATATCCAGCAGCCCATCCGCTGACAACGCCCTGAACGCCTCCCGGACGGGTTGCTTGCTGACACCAAATTCCTGGGCCAAAGTCTCGATCGGTAGCCGTTGTCCCGGTTGATAGACGCCGTGAAGCAGCCTGTCCTTAATGACGGCGTAGATCCTGCCGGACAAGGTGCCTGCGGTCGAGGCGAACTCGCTTGCGTCTGTCATCGTGTTACCGCCGCTGGTTTCTCGTTGAAATGAACGACCGTCAGTCTATATGGCACCTCGGCCCCGCAAGGTACTGATTTCCTCCGCGCTAAATCCCAGCAGCTCAGTAAGAACGACATCGGTGTGGGCGCCAAGTTTGGGCGGTGCCTGGTCAAAGCCTACGGTGGCTCCCGAGAACACGATTGGCACGCCGGGGCCGTAGACCGGATCCGCGTTCGGGTAGAGGGGATGCGTTAGGGGCGCAGTTTCGCCGCGCCGCACCGTTACGGGGTCTGATACTGCGGTCTTTGGCGTCCGTACCTCACCCGCCGGGACGCCTGCTGCCTGAAGCGCAGCGATGGCATCGGCAGTGGACATGGACGAGGTCCATTCTTCGATCAAAGCGTCAAGTTCGCGGGAGTTCCGGACCCGGTCGTCGCGGCTGGCGAAGCGGGGATCATTGATGAGCTCGATTTGTCCCATTGCGGAGAAAAGGCCACGGGAGAAAGCATCAAGGGGAGCGCAGATGACCACAAAGCCGTCCATGGTCCGGTAGTTCCCGAAGGGTGCCAACCGGGGCATGCTGCTGCCTGTGCGGGTCGGGATGTTCAGCGCCTCCATGGTCGCCCAAGGTTCCACGGCAACCAGGGAGGTGAGGGCTCCGAGCATTGACACATCAACATGCTGACCGATGCCCGTGCGCTTGGCCTGGTGCAGGGCCGACAGTATGCCGATAACTCCGAACAGTGGTGCTGCGAGATCCGCGATCGGGAATCCGATTCGAACGGGCGGATCGTCGGGTTCTCCGGTTGAGAGCATGGCTCCGCTCAGCCCCTGGATGATGGAGTCCATTGCTTTGCCGCCGCCGGGGGTGGTTTCCGAGCCAAAGCCGCTGATCGAGCAATAGACGATTCGGGGATTGATCTTCCGGATGACGTCGTAGCCAAGCCCCAGTTTTTCCATGGTTCCGAAACTGAAGTTTTGCACCAGAACGTCTGCTTTAGCGGCCAGCTGCCGGAAAATGGCCTGCCCTTCCGGGGATTTGAGGTTGAGCGTGACGGCTTCCTTGTTGCGGAGCCGACTCAGCGCGGCCAGGGACACGTCATCTGGGTGCT
This sequence comes from Arthrobacter sp. D3-16, assembly GCF_054408515.1. Lineage (NCBI taxonomy): Bacteria > Bacillati > Actinomycetota > Actinomycetes > Micrococcales > Micrococcaceae > Arthrobacter > Arthrobacter sp. D3-16. The sequence continues at coordinate 96,483 of NZ_CP096438.1, forward strand.
GTCGTCCCAAGTTCACCCCATCGCGTCCGTAGTAGGGGGAATTCTCGCGCGCCGCGTCACCACCCTGGGGATTTTCCACCTTGATCACGCGGGCGCCGAGGCCTGCGAGAAGCAGGGTCGCGTACGGACCGGACAAGGCGAGGGTTACATCGAGTACTACGACGTCCTCCAGAGGCTTGGGCGGTGCGCTGGACTTGGGGGTCCCGGGGGCCGGAGCGACCTTCGTTTGTTCCATGTTGTTCCTCTTAGATCATGAGCGGTCCGGGGTATGCTCCCAGCCGGATAAGTAGGGCGGGCGGGCCCGGGGTCGGGACGGTCAGTTACTTCCGGGGCAGGATCCGCTGTTCAATGAATTCGCCCATTGCTGCGTTTTGTCCTTCGGCGTCCCATAGCCGCTCATCGACTGTGTTGGCGTGAAGAACATGGACGGGGATACCTGCTGCTTCGAGCGCCAGGCGGGAGAAATTGGCCGCTGTAGCCTGTGCGCGGTCGCCGTCCGAAATAAGGAGTACTGCCCCGTCAATCCTGAAATCCTTTGCCTTTTTGACGACGTAGTCATTCATCCAGCCGGGAAGATGGAGCTGTTCGTTCACCGTGAGGTGCCGGGCAGCCAAAGCCCTCAGCGGATCGTCTTTGAAGTAGCGGCGGTATCCGTCGGCGACGAAGTCGGTGTACATGGACCATACGAAGACAGCGCCGTACTTCTCCTCAAAGGCACGGTAGAAGTCCGTGTCGAACCACAGGCCATTGTTCAGCCACATAAGTCGGACGTTTTCGTCCGGGCAGATGGCGACACCTTCCTCGATCCGCTGCTTCACCTCGTCGCGGTAGGTGCGCAGGTGGTCCACGGACCACTGTGACCCGCGGTGCCATGTGGGTGTCATGACGTTCGGGAGTTGGTCCTTCAGCGAGACGGGAAGCTTATTTGCGCCGGCAATCAGATCTGCGGTTTCCCGGATCACCTCACCAAGCTCGTTCGACAGGTGCATCTGCCGGGTGAGCTCGTCGTAGTCGAAGACTTTGCCGGTAAGGGTTTCCAGGACCCGGATCAGTCCTTCGAGCTGCTCAACCTGGTGGTCCAGCCGTTCAGTGCCGAAGAATTCTTCCCAGTTGTATTGGTTCTCATCCCACCAGTTGTCTCCGAGTTTCACCACTGAGCTGCAGTCGATGGGGTAGTGGGGCACGTCGTATGCCTGCGCCCACTGCTCGAAGATTCTCTGGCTGAAGTCGCCCCGGAAGCGGCTCAGTAGAAGCAGGGGCTTGGGAAGTCCCCCGTAGGGCGCGACGTCCGCGTCATTGTCCAGGGTGCTGAAGAGAGGCAGGCTTACGTAGCGTGCCAGTCGTTCGTGGTAGCCCAGGCGGTCTGCAAGCCCGAAGTAGCGGGGTGAGAGTTTCTTGGCGGCGATAATTGCGGAGTACCAGACAGTCGAGACGACCGGGATGTCCATGACGTGCGCGATTTCGTGGGGAGCTGCGCCGTCGGCGATGATGTATGGCTCGCCGTTCTGCATTGCACGGGTGCGGAAGTCACCGAACCATGCTTTCTGCTTATTTGCTGCCAACTTGCTGGATTGGAGGCGCTCTGTGGCTCGGGCCTGCGGGGCCTTGGTGGTTGAAGGGTTGTTCACTGCATCTCCTGGGTGAAGGCCGGCGCGGTTGCAGATTCGATCTGCCGCAGGAATTTGGTGACTTCGTTGCGCTGTGCCTGATGATCGGGTGAGAAGTACGGCTGGTATTTCAGGTAGAGGGAAGGTATTCCAGCCTCATCGAGCAGCCGCTTTTGGCCGGGGTAATCCCATCCGAAGGTGTCGTCGTTCTCCTCGAGGTAGAAGATCACTGCATCCACCGCGGCTTCTTTGGCGATTTGTATGAACCTGGCATCCTGGTCTGATTGCGGATAGGAGCGTGGGCTGGCGCTGAACTGCTGGTACTTTCGGGTGAGTGCTTCCAGGTCGCTGTCCTGGTGCGTTTCGACGGGATACTCAAATGATCTTTCACCTGAGAAGTGGTCATCGGCCACGACGACGGCTCCGAGGCCCTCAAGGAGTTCGTAGAATTCGGTGGAGTCGTGCTGGGTTCCCTTGACCATTAGTCGTGGCCCTGGGATGCCGGGCGCTGCCTGCGAATTTTCAAGGACTGTGTCCAGCAGGGCGTTGTACTTGAACCGGTCAAGGAAGCCTGATGTCCGGATGAGACGAAGCATGTCGGTTCCGGAAATTCTGGGGGGGAACTCGCGGCGTAGGGAGTTGATCCGCTCAAGACGTACCCTTGAGGCGTTGACTGCTTCTATCCCGCGTCGTACGTCGTCTGGCCCGAGGGGAGCAGCAGCGATTTCGGTCAGCTTGTTCTTGAGGGAGTCGATTTGCTTGCGGTCGTATCGTCCGGAGATCCAGAACGGCGTTTGCAGCAGATCGAAGAGATGGATTTCCGGAAGGCGGAGTTCCGGCTGCCATTTTTTTGCTTCCAGAAGATAGTAGTAGAGCTGCAGGTAGCCCTCGGAGCTTCTGGGGATGATGAGCAGGTCAAGGAAGTCAAAGTCTCCAGCAAGGGCGCGGGAGAATATTGATCGTATGTGTCCGTCGTGGAACGGCTCCATGTAGATGTCCCCGGCCTCGGTGCCCTTGTTTGGGTCGCCTTTGATTTCGACGGGGAAGAGACCGGCCGCGACGATGAGTTCGACGGGGACGTTGTTGGATAGGTAGCCGACAACTTTTCCGTTGTTGGATTTGTGTTCCCGGGCAGCGCGCTCCGGGTTTTCATAGTGATCGGCAACGTCTTCAAGTGCCCGCGACGTGGTGTCGGTATGCGACATGGTGCTCCTTTGAGTAAATTCTGTGATTTCTGCTGCGGCCTCTCAGGCCACCAGGACCCGGTCCCCGTCCCAGGTGAAGGTAGTGGGGAAGCCCGACTCGCGGGTGATGGTCTTGACGTATTCGGCGACCGCTTGCCCCTCAGGGGTGCGGCCAACCAGACGCGGGCTGGCGTCCGGTCCGATGACGCAGGGGAGAAACCCGGGTGTGATATTGCCGTTGTTTCCTATGGTTACTGCGGCGATAAAGGCATGTTTCGCTTCCGGGTGGAAGGGGTATTTTTCGTAGCCCGGACTTGGTTCGAAATTGAACAGTTTTCTGCGGCGTTTGGCCCAGGCGAGTGCGTCGGGGTCGTTGTTGTTGGAGACGTTCAGGGCCGGCGTTGTAGTCACGAAGTTCCCCAGGCCGTGAAATATCGGTTTCCCTTTGTATAACTCGATGCCTTGAAGGACGTGGGCGTGGTGTCCGATAACGATGTCCGCCCCGGCGTCGACGGCGGCGTGTGCAACTTGCTTTTCGTAGTCAGCGATTGTTGCAGGTGTGTGGACAAGACCTTTGTGGAGCGCGACTACGACAACGTCAACCAGCTCACGGAGCTGGCGGATATCCTGCTCCATGGCTTCCAGGGAGGCAGGTTCTGCAAACGTAAAAGCCTCCGGAGGGCTTCCGGGACTGGCGTAGTCCAGCTCGTAATGCGACAGGATGCGGACGAACGCGCACCCTGCCTTACCTGCCGAAGCCCAGGTTTCCCTGGTCCCCACGCAGTTGTAGCTCAGCACTCCGACCTTCCGTCCCCCCCTCGCAATGATGGCCGGACGGCGGGCGTGGTCGATGTTGAGCCCGGCCCCGGTCGTCAGAATTCCCTGAGATTCCAGCGCCTCCACGGTGTCTTCAATTCCCGTTTGCCCTCGGTCATAAATATGATTTCCCGCCAGCGTGCAGATATCGAAACCAGCTGCTCCTACGGCATCAAGATTTGCAGGGTCGATGAGGGGCGCAGGTGAGGCGAAGACGGCCTGCGCCCCGGTCAGGGTATGCGGGACTTCCACATGCCCCACGGCCACATCGGCCATGGAAAGGGTCTCGCGGGTGTTGTCGAAATGCCGCTGGATGTCGGGCCCGTCAAGGACGAGGTCCCCGACAAGCATTACGTCGATGGATGTTCTGGTCATTGCGTCTCTCCGTCGAGCCGAACCTGTTTCTCAAAAGCTACTGCAATGCTAACATTACAGTGTGATGAGAGCAACACTTTTCCAGCGAACGATAAGGACTTCAAAGATGAACATGTCCGCCAGCGCCCGAACTGATCAGAGCTTTGTACGCAAATGGGAACGTTTTTGTCTCGGCAGGGATGACATCGCCGTCACCCTAGGTATTACGCCCGTTTCAGGTGACAGCGAATCTGTTGTCCTGCGCCTGGCCCTGCGGCCGGCCATTTCCCAGCCTGCCGGGATGTTTTCCGCCGCTTCCTTGTTCGGTCTTGCCGACATCGCAGGGACCTTCCTGGCCATGGAGCAGATGCTGCCGGAGCAATTTCCTCTTGCCGTCCAGTCCAACGTTCATCTGCTGGGTAACGTCCGGAGCGGCACCGCGGAAGCCAAAGCGCGGCTGGTCAAGGCGGGGAAGACCCTTATTCTGACTGATACGACGGTGACGTCCTTGGATGAGGGCCGGCTTCTGGCTTCCGTGCAGACGACGTACCTCAACCCGTCCTGATGGAGTCCGTGACCTTACTGACGTTGGTGTCGCTCCTGGACAATTTCGGAACGCATTCTGCCTCCGACTCTCTGTCCCGCTGGGGACAGGAGTCCGACCCAGGCGATGAGCAGGCTCAGGAGAAGAATTGCGACCAGGACAATGAAGGTACCTGAGATTGCCAGCCGGTGAGTGTCAAGGACGGGAGTGCCCGGTTCACTGAGTTGGAGTAGGAAAAAGTAGGCGGCAATACCCAGACTGGCACCCACCGCTGTGCCCAGTCGTTGTCCGGTCTGGACAACAGATCCAGCCACACCAGCGAAGGCGGCGTCGGTGTCACGCATGGCGACGGCCAGGCTCGGGGCAGCGACTGCACCTCCTCCTGCTCCTGCCAGCGCAAGCGAACCGGTGATGAAGATCCAGCGAAGATCATGAGGCGCCAACACTGCTGATATTGCCACCAGCGCGTAGCCGAGCATCATGACGGCGACGCCGGCGACGATGAGCGCTGGTCCGGATTTATCGATGCGCCGGCCGATGGCGGCGGATGTCACAGCCGACGTGAGAGCGAAGGGAACTGTGGCAATACCGGCGGACACGGGATCGACCCCGGTCTCCTGCAGGAACATCATGACAACGATAAATCCTGCCGCCATGGCCACATTGAATAGCGATGCGACGAGAATTCCGCGACGGAAAGTGGGCAGTTGAAGCATCTTCATGGGCACCAGGGGCTGCCTGCCGGAGGCCGAGTATGACTTTTCCCATCTGATGAAGCTGTATGCGGCGAGGAAGCCGACTGCCACGCAGATCCATCGTAAGGGGCTATCCTCTGGGGCTCCGGTCGTCAGTATGACGGGCAACATGAAAGCGACGATGGTGGCCCCGAGTAAGAGAAGACCCAGCGGGTCCATGGTCGCTTTCCTGGGCCTCGGTGTACCCCTGGGTACGAGCAGCAGTGTGACTATCAGGCCTAGCGCTCCGATCGGAACATTTGCCCAGAACAACAGGCGCCAGTTGTCGGTGTTTCCGCCTCCAACAGAGAGAATTGCCCCACCCAGGGCGGGGCCAACACCTGTGGCCACGCCCACCAGGGCCCCGAAGGCCCCGTAGGCGCGGCCACGTTCGGGGCCCGTGAAGTGGCCCTGGATCAGTCCTATGATCTGGGGTGACTGGAGGCCCGCTCCCACCCCTTGGGCAAGCCGGGACAGGACCAGGACTTCAAGCGTGGGTGACACGGCGCATGCCAAACTCGACAGCGTGTAGAGCGCCATTCCGAGAAGGAGCAGGCCGCGGCGTGAGCGGACGTCCCCCAGTCGTCCTGCCGGGATGAGCGTCAATCCGAATGCGAGGATGTAGCCGGACACGATCAGCTGCAGTTGTGTTGGGGTGGCTCCTGTTGATTCTCTGATGTCGGGTATCGCTACGTTGAACTTGCTCATGTCGGCGAGGGACAAAACGGTAAACGCGACTGCGACTACAAAGCCTGCGAGGCTTAGCCGTTGCTTTCTGCTTGTATCTGGTGTTGTCATGGCTGCCCCGCGCTTCGGCGCCACGCCCGCTCGGCTCGCGCTCTGACGAATCGTGTTCTCTATGTCGGCTGATTGCTGCTGGCTGTGCCAATGTGACGGGCCAGGAAGGCCTTGAGCCGGTCGGACTGGGGGTTTTGGAAGAAGGCATCGGGCTTTCCTTCTTCAACTATCTTGCCGCCGGCCATGAAGATGCAGCGGTCAGCGACATCGCGGGCAAAGTCCATTTCATGGGTCACAACGATCATTGTCGTTCCCCTCTCAGCCAGCCTGCGCATGACGCCAAGGACGTCCCCAACCAGTTCAGGGTCCAGGGAACTGGTCGGCTCGTCGAAGAGGAGGACGCGGGGACGCGTTGCAATCGCTCGCGCGATGGCTACTCGTTGCTGCTGGCCGCCCGAGAGCTGCTTGGGATAGGAGTTGGCCTTGTCGCCCAGCCCCATCTCGTGCAGCAGGTAAAGAGCACGTTCCCTTGCTGCATCCTTTGGCTGGTGGTGAACGGTGACGGCGGCTTCGGTGATGTTCCGCAGTACTGTCCAGTGCGGAAACAGGTTGAACTGCTGGAAGACCATTCCGAGCTTTGCCCGCTGGGCGGAGATGTTCCGCTCAGAACGCTCTCGCAGTTGGCCGTGGTGTTCCTCGTAGCCGAGCATCTCGTCGTCGAGGTAAACGGCTCCACCGTCGATGGTTTCAAGCATGTGGATGCATCGAGCGAGCGTCGATTTTCCCGATCCCGACGGGCCGAGGATCGCCAGCACTTCTCCTTCGTGCAGGTCCAGGCTTACTCCTTCCAGGACTGGAGTACCACCGAATGACTTCTTGAGGTTCCGTACCTGCAACACCGTTTTGCCTGTCGATGTGGTCACTGTTCAAGGGCTTTCGCTAGTTGGAGCTTCTGGGCGGTGCGGGTGGGGGAGGTCAGGGCGTAGCCTTGACCGAATTTCTCCTCGACCCTCCTTTGAACCACAGTCAGGATCGAGACCACGGCCAAGTACCAGACGACGGAAACAATAATCAGCGGAACTATTTTGTAGTTCAGGTTGTAGATCAGCTGGGTGGAAAGGAGCAGGTCGGTCATTCCAATGACGCTTACAAGGGAGGTTCCCTTCAGGAGCCCGATAACCTGGCTCCCTGTCGGGGGAATGATGACACGCATGGCCTGCGGAAGGGTGACCTTGCGGAACGCCTGCGCGGACGTGAAGCCCATGGCCTTCGCGGCGTCGAGTTGACCGCGGTCAACGGAAATGATTCCGGCCCGGATAATTTCGGACATGTATGCCGCCTCATGCAGGGTCAGCCCGATCACGGCGGCCATCAAGGGCGTCATGACCGTGTTCGTGGGAAGTGAAAAGAATGGCGCGGCGAAAGGCACGCCAAGCTCGATCCGGGGGACGAGGTAAGCCAGGTTGAACCAGAATATGAGCTGCACCAGCGGTGGCACGCCGCGGAATACGCCGACAAAGACTTTGCAGAACCAACGGGCGGTCCGGGACCCGCTCAGTTGGCCTGCCGCTATGAACGTTCCCAACACAGAGCCCAGGACCATCCCCACGAACGTGAGCAGGAGCGTGACGCCTACACCCATCAGAACGGTCGGGTAGAACAGGTACTCGGCTACCACGTTCCACTCGAATTTTTCGTTCGTCACCATAAAAACGAGTAACTGCACTGCGATCAGCAGCACGATGACAGTGGTCGCGAGCCGGGCTGGACGGAAACGCTTTTTTGCAGCGGCCACATCATCCAGAGAGGACGGTGGCGGGACGTGTTCGGTTTTAGTAGTCATCACCGTTTAGCCCTTTTCAACCGCTTGCGGTTCTCGCTTTGTTTCGGGGTTTATGGAGGGGGCATCGACTTTAACCCGGTCAAGCTTCCATTTGTCGACGACCGAATCGTAGGATCCGTTGGCGAAGATCCGCTCGAAGGCCTTGAGCATTACACCACCCAGGCCAGAGTTGATCGGAGTGATCAGTGACTGATACTTGGTTGAGGAGCCCTGCTCGGCTCCCTGGATCACATAGTCATACTTGTCCGGCGTTGCGGTCATGGCGTCGACGGCGGACGTTTCGGGCATGGCAGCCACGTCCGCTTGACCGGAAGCCAGGGCCAGGATGGTGGCAGAGGTATCCTTCAAGGGCATGGTTTCGGCCTTCGGCCGTCCTGTACTTTCACACCATTGGTTGAGCTTTGCGACTTCACCTTCGATGATGTTCCCTACACCATGAGCGACATTCTTCCCGCATACGTCCTGAATGCCACCGATTTTCTTGCCATCGGCAGTGGGGAAAAGATAACTGACGTCATTCTTTAGCCAGGCCACCATGTCGTATTTGGCTTCGCGGTCGGGAGTCGCGGCGATGGGTCCGTTGTAGGCGTCGTAGCGCGCTGTATCCAGGCCAGTGAGAATAGCGGGAAGTGCTGCGGCCGGCTGAAAACTGATCTTGACTCCGAGTTCCTTACCCAAGGCATCCCACAGATCCGGGTCAATTCCCGTCACTTTGCCGTCGGCGGCGACGTTCCTGTAGGGCGGGTGAGCGTCTGCAGCAACAATAAGTTCCCCGGCGTCCCTGATCTTTTGGGGCAACTCGTTGTAGAGCGTATCGGAGCCGGCCGACGGAGCCTGGGTGCTGCTCGGAGCGGCGCCTGACGCGCAGGAAGTGAGCAGCAGCGCAGAGGCGGCTACTGCGGCGGCAGAGAGATTCGTTCGAAATTTCACAGTACACGTCCTTGTGCGGGTCGAATTTGCGACAGGCTAGAATACTAACATTACAGTGATCTGCGTTACAAGATGGCGATTAGGTGGAGGTGTGGAAGTGGATCAGCAGTGGAAGATCTGGGCCGGGAAAGTGGGAACTCTTCGTGTTCCTTTAAGCCTGCTGTCCAGTGGCGGCGGGAATGATTTGACCGAGGCTCCGATTGTCATGTGGGTATTGCAGTCAGAGCATGGCGTGGTCATCTTCGATACTGGCACGCCGCCTCCCGGAAGCCCCCTGGCCCTTCGCCACCGGCTGCAGGAGGAGGCTGTTGGAGAGTCACCACGGTCCGTTTTGAGCGGACTCGGAGTAGACCCCTCGGATGTCCGGTTTGTTGTTATCTCCCACCTTCACTGGGACCACTGTTCGAACCTTTCCCTCTTCCCCAATGCCCGAGTCATCGTGCAGGAAAGGGAACTTGTTGCTGCGTTCCGGCCTCCAGAGGGTCAGGAGCGGGCTTATGACTCCCCGGCAATTGGCCTCATGCCGCCTTGGGGGGAAGTAATTGATCAGGTCCAACTGGTCAGAGGAGATCTTGAGCTGCTTCCGGGCCTTAGGGTCATCCACCTTCCCGGCCATACGCCGGGAAGCCAAGGCCTGGTCGTCGCTACCCCTGGCCACAGTTACATCCTGGCCGGCGACCTCGTTCCCGTGGCATCGAATATGGAGTGCGACCCACCCCTCCTGCCGGGGGTGGTGTCCTCCGTTTCCGATGCCATGTCCAGTCTTCGGCGTCTTTCCGGGATGGAGGCGACGATCCTTGGTTCCCATGACAAAACAATTTTCCCTTCCCCCTTCCAGACAGTGGTGGCCTTGTCCTGAGCACCGAGCCCCAAAGGGCATCTGCTTATGTCGACGGCACTGGTGCCGGAGTACTCAAAAGACCCCGCACGGGCTGGTCATTGAACGTCCACGATCGGATTCTCTGAACAGTGCCTTCAACAGCGTCGCGACCGATGATGTGATCGGCGCAGGCGTGCACTTTCTGCCCAAGCTCATCCCAGGAAAAGGGGGAGGAGGGCCCACCGGGGGCGATTGCTGTCGACGTCATCTCTGTCCCGTCGGAGCATCTGATAACCAGTCGTGCCGACGGTGCTTTTGAAAAGGACGCTTCTTCTTCCTCGCCGACGAGGATGTTCACCTTTTCGGCAAGGCTTGTTACGTCGGGAATGTTGAAGTGTGCGGCTTCAAGGTCGGCGTAGTGTTTTGGGTCGTTGCCCCCCAGCACAAGACGCATCGCGAGGCTGAGGTGCAGGCTGAACTGGGCGCCGGTAACGTCCTTGACGTGGGCACCGACATGGCCGCAGTGTTCTGCTGTTGTACGGTCGGTATAAACCGTAATGGAGGCGATGTCAGCTGCCTGAAGCCCCTGTCGGCGCAGGATCTCCAGGGCAGCAATGGGGGCGTGATTTCCGGTACACGTGCTCCAGGACTTAATTCCCAGCCCGTCCAGGTTCCACCGTTGCCCAAGTTCCCGCGTGATGTGCTCAAGCTGCACGCGCCGCCCTCCAAAGGCCTGGGCGAATCCCTTCGGTCCCTCGATTGCCCCGGAAGGAGCGGTAAGTCCCAGTCTGGCCAGATCAGCGGCCCGTACGCCGTTGGATGCGGCAAAACCGGCGTGGACGCGTTTTATTTCACCCCCGGAGCGGGTGAATTCCGTTGTCCCGCCTGCTTGCGCCGCCGCAATGCCCAAGGCATGGTGGGTGCTGTTCTGGTCCAGGCGAAGCAGGTTGGCAGCGGCCGCCGCAGCTCCAATGGCACCGAATGCACTGGTCACGTGGAACCCGCGGTCCTGCGTCATTTCGGGCGACATCGATAGCCCGAGCCGGATAATGGCTTCTGTACCGGCTGCAATGGCGGTGAGTGTCGCATGGCTGCCCGCATTTATCTCATCCGCCAGCCCCAGCACGGTCGGAATAATGACACAGCCGGCATGGACGGCCGCGGGCACGTGGTAGTCGTCGAGTTCAAAACCGTGCATCGCGGTGGCGTTTACGAAGGCTGCCTGAGCAGGGCGTAATTTCGGCTCCGTGCCGACGACGGAACTGCACCCGGCCTTTCCCTCCTGCAGGGCGTACTGACGGGCAGCATTCGTCCAGGGACGTCGGCTGCCGGCATGCATTGCCCCGAAACCATCCAATACCTGACGCGCAGCATGCTCGCGGACTGAGGGCGGCACCTGGTCCCATCTCAGTGTTGAGGCGAACCGGGCAAGTTGCGCGGTAGCCCCTGCGGGCCGGCTTCCCATCAGAGCTCGTCCCGGTTCAACGAAACCGGTCGCACTTCAGCGCCCTCAACTTTGTAATCCGTGTCCAGGCCCGCTTCCCGGGTAATCGTCCTCATGTAGTCAACCACCTGATCGAAGCGCGGGTCCTCGCCATTAAGGAGCTCTGTTTGGGAGTTGTCGTTGATCCAGCCAGGCAGGAACCCGACGCCTGACAACTTTCCGTCTTCAATGGTCAGTTTTGCCACGATGGTCTTTCGTGAGTCCGGGGGAAAGTTGAACGTGGAGTTGAAGTTGGGGACCCATCCCGGATTAAGCGCGAGGATCTCCTGAAAGGCAACTGTTGCTACCTGCTCGGGCGTGACGCGTGTGTCCATCGCGAAGTTTGCGAGGCTGTAAAAGATTGGGACTCCCTTGTACATCTCGATTCCCTTGAGTATGTGGGCATGGTGGCCAAGGATGGCGTCAGCCCCGGCGTCGATGGCCGCATGGGCAACATCACGCTGGTAGTCGGCGATGACGGCTGGAATGAAATGGATCCCCCAGTGGACTGACACGACGACGAAGCGTCCAAGCGCTTTCTCTCGCCGGACGTCTTCGACCAGGGCTGAAAGGTCCTCACGGTGGGCAAAGGTGTGCACCCGGGCCGGTGTTCCCGGCTGGTCGTGCTCGACCTGCTCGTAGACAGTGAAGGCGCGCATCGGGGCGCAGCCCGGCCGGTTTTCTGTCGCCCAAAAGCTGTGCGGCAAGACCGAACTGTAGGAGAGGAACGAGATTTCCGTCCCTCCGCGCTCAATTACTGCCGGCCTGCGGGCTTCAGTGATGTTGGCGCCAACACCAACAACTTTCGCCCCGGCTGAGGACAGGTTAGCCATTGTGTCGAGCATGGCCTCCGCTCCGAAGTCCATGCAGTGGTTGCCGGCGAAAGAAACGATGTCCAGCCCTGCATCAACGAGTGCCTGGGCGTCCTGCGGCTTTGCCCGCACTGTATGCCGCACCTGAGGAAGCCGGGAGCCGCGATCTGACAGGATGAACTCCAGCTGCCCGAACGTTACGTCCGCTGACCGCAACAGGTCTTGGTTTAGGGCAAAGAGCTCACCGGCATTTTCCCTGTCCGGTCCTATGTCCCCGACGGCGAGAACGGTTACAGGCTGTTGCGTGGTGGAAGGCGAGGTTTCCATTGGGATCATTCCTTTGTGAGAAGGGGGTCAGGCATTCCGGTGAGAGGGCCAAGGCCCTTGGGCGGCAAATGCAATGCGAGCAGCTCAGCGCTCGTCAGCGAACGGACTTCACCGGCCAGATCCGTCGAGTAATCGGCCAGCAGGCTGCGAAACCGGTGGTCCGCAAGCTCGGCCAGGCCGTCGTATACCTCTGTGAAAGCTTTGCGGGCCTCGTGCAAAGGCCAGTCATGGGGAAGGAGTTCGTCGGGGAGCAGCGGGTCGTGATCTGGAAAGTAGCGCCAGTCCTGCATGACCCGGGCACGTTGTAGCAGTGCATCAGCAGCGCCCACCCGTCCGGCGTCAATATCGGACCTCAACGACCAGAGCGAAGCTGTAAAGTGTTCATAGTTCTCCCTCAGAGGTTCCAGAGTGAAGGCGCTGATAGGTTTGCCTCCGCTGAAGTCCCCATCCGCCTCCGCTCCCGCAAGAACCGTGACCTTCTGAAGATTAAGGCTGCTGAGAGTGGCACTGACCTCGTCCTTGAATGCTCCGGGACGCACCCAGACGCCGTCATAGAGCATCGCAAACCGCAGGGCAGCCAGACGGGAGCGCACCAGATGACGCTGCGCCCTTTCCTTTTCCGGCACCGAAAAGAGAGCCACCGTCCACCTGCCGTCCCACTCCAACCGGTATTTCCCGAAATTAACTATTTCGTTGAGGCGAACAGCATGGTGATCATGTGCTTCTGGGCTCAGACGGTAGTACGTGTTCCGGCCAGGTTTATAAAATTCCAGCAGCCCCCGTGCAGCCAGCCGACTGAGGCCATTTCGGGCTCCCACCGGCGTCACGTCAAATTCCTGCAGCAAACGGACGAGGAACGCAGAAGGGATGGGGCGGTCCTGCCCCAAGAAGTAGGTCCCGATGAGGGTGATGAGCAGATCCTGGGAGCCAACTGCTGCAGCCACTGCATCTCTCCTCTACTGCACGGTTCCCGCGTTCATGTCCCGCGAGAAGCAAAAGTCCAGCCGGTCAATCTTCCGGTGCCAACCCAGCAACCATCGCATAGTTGATTACGAGCGTCAATGAAGTTGACACCCTAACGGCTAACCACCGCGCCGAGGGTTGGCGCTACACGACGCGCAGAGGAACTCGCCTGGACCCCGCAATACTCCGCTAAAGGCTTGACGAGCGTTACAAAGATTGCGATTATAGGACTGCGCCCCTTCCGTAATGCGCATCACACTTATCCAGGAGCACTAATGAAAAAACGGTCAACGTTGCCCGCTTTCCTCGGAGCAATCGCCGCATCTGCACTCGTTCTGACTGGATGTGCAGGCGATCCGGCCGGTGAAGGGAGTACCGATCCGGAGCAGCTGCGCGTGGGGCTCTTTTCCCCTGACGTCACTTTCAGCGCCTTCTACGCCTCTATCGGCACCGACGGTGCGCTGACAAAGGTTCTTAAGGACCGGGACATCGAATTGAAGATCGAGACCATACCCTCAGGCTCGAACTTGGTTGCCGCCCTGGCCAGCGGATCTGTTGATGCTGCCATCGTGCCGGGAACCTCTGTTCTTGGTGTCGCCTCCCAGGGCGGTCAGATCGTTCCGTTGATGAACATGTTCGACGGCCCTTCCCAGCAGGTCATTGGTAACACTGCTTCCAAGCTCGGCGGTCCGGGCGATATTAAGGTCTTTGACAAGAAGCGCTGGGCCTTCACCAGGGTCGGTTCAATCTCCGAAATTAGCGCCAAGCTCACAGCCGAAAGCGCCGGATTGAACTGGGAGGACCAGGAGCGGCTTCCTCTCGGCAGCGGCTCAGAAACCCAGGCAGTCCTCGAATCCGGCCGGGCAGACGTCCTTTCAACATCGCCCAACAACTCCGCTACTGCAGTTGCATCCGGCGCCGCCTACCTCGTTGCCAATCCGCAGGCTGAGGAGTCCCTGAGCATCGCAAAACAGCTGAATGCTGTCTTCGCCTCTTCTCCCAAGTTTGTCAATGAACACCCGGAACTGACGCAGGATATCGTCACCGCATTGGTTGAGGAACTATCCGGCCTGGCAACAGCAAAGTCATCTTCCGAATCCCTGGCTCCCATGACGGACGAGTTCAAGAGTGCAGTGGAAAAATCCTGGGACCTTCAGTGGGAGTACTCGAAGACCGGGTTCACCAGGGCAACCGGAGGCTTCACGGATAAGGAAGTCGAACACACGGTTACCGGCGCCAAGCTCGTAGCCGTGGTCAAGGAAGACTTCAGCCTTCCAGCCGATCTCTTCAATAACTCCTACGTCGTGAAGGCCTACGAGAAGTTGTCCCTCAAACTGCCGTCCGACCTCTCCTAACCGAGCCGAATGAAAGCAATGCAATGGCATGGAATCAGACAGTGAACGTTCCTACGGCCGCTGCGACGGAAGTCGCAGCAGCGATAGAAATTAAGGGTCTTACTCAGACTTATGTCTCAAAGGCCGGCACCCACACGGCGATCAGGGATGTGAACCTTTCAATAGCAGACGGAGAGTTTGTCTCGATCGTTGGGCCGTCGGGGTGCGGAAAGTCGACCATTCTGTACTTGGTCGCGGGGCTCCGGGCGCCCTCCGAGGGTCACATCTCCGTGCTTGGAACCGACGTGGACGTCCGCAAGGGCCCTCACCCAGATGTGGGCTTCGTCTTTCAGCGTGATGCCCTTCTGCCCTGGAAGAGCGCGCTGCAGAACGTAGCGCTCGGGCTGCGATACCGGGGCATGCAGAAACGCGAGGCGAATCAACAGGCCCAGGAATGGCTGGCCCGTGTAGGTCTTCATGGCTTTGACGACTCATATCCGCATCAGCTCTCCGGCGGCATGCGCAAAAGGGTGTCCATCGCCGCTAGCCTGGCGCTGAAGCCACGGGTGCTTCTGATGGATGAACCGTTCAGCGCGCTCGATGCACAAACACGGAACCTTATGGAGAACGACCTGCTGACGCTGTGGGAGGAAAGCCGGCAGACCGTTGTCTTCGTGACACATGACCTTGAAGAGGCCGTGGGGCTTTCAGATCGGGTGGTAACCATGACCCGCGGTCCCGGATCAATCCTTACCGACCGCAAAGTGCAGATATCCCGGCCACGAAATCTGCTGGAGCTGCGCTTCGACGATGAGTTTACCCACATGCACGAAGAACTGTGGAGCGATCTGCGCGACCAGGTGATGGCGCCGGGGCAAACCCTGGGGCGGGCGGCCGGGTCATGACAGACGTTGCACTCACAAATAAGCTCTCGACTCCAAAAAGCTCAAGTAAGCGTCTCCACCCGACCCTTCAGGTTGTTCTGGCCCAGGTACTCATATGGGGTGCGCTAATTCTCGTTTGGCACCTCATTTCAGTCTCCATTTCTGGGATGGCCTCCCTGATCGGGTCCCCGGCGATGGTGCTTGAGCGGCTTAGCCAGTGGGTTCGGGAACCGGCCTTTTGGGCAAACGTCGGAACAACAGTTAACAGCGCGCTCACAGGCTTTCTCTTTGGCACCGCCGCCGCATGCGTCTCTGTGGCACTCACATGGCCAATCCCACTGATTCGCCGTTTCCTGGCGCCTTTCCTCATCATTGCCAACGCTGTGCCGCGAGTGGCACTGGCACCCCTGTTTATCCTGTGGTTCGGCATCGGTACAACGTCAGCAGCCATGTTCGTCACGTCCATCATCTTCCTGATCGTCTACCTCAACGTCTACAACGGACTGTCGTCCATCGACACAATTTATGATCAGAACGCGCGTGTGCTCGGCGCTGGAAGGCTGTGGCGTGCAGGCTCGGTATATATCCCCGCAGTTATGGGATGGCTGATGAGCAGTCTCCGACTGGCCCTCATATGGGCGATACTTGGCGCCGCCCTCGCTGAATACCTCGCCGGATCCCGTGGACTCGGCTCATACCTAGCCCGTGGCAACATCTTGGGCCAGCCGGACATGCTGCTTGGCGCCGCAGTCACCATCGCGCTGCTGTCCCTCGCGGCCGACCGACTGCTGGCTGTCGTTGAAAGGAGATTCTCGCAATGGCGGCTGTTCTAGGTTCACGCAGGTCCTCCGGCGCGCTGATGCTACTGGCCCAGCTCGTCTTTGTGGCTGGTCTTCTCATTGGCTGGCAGGCCCTTGCCAGTCGCGGCATCATCAACGCGTTTGTAGTAGGAACTCCACTAAAGATCGCGGACAACATCTGGACCTGGCTTCAGGACGGCAGCCTCGTCGGGCACACAATCACAACAATGGCAGTGACGCTTGCCGGCTACACCGCAGCACTGCTAATTGGTGTCACCGTCGGCACAATCGCTGGAACCTTTCCTTCCATAGGAAGGATCATCTCTCCGTTCGTAACATTTTGGCAGGGGTTCCCCCGGCTCGTCTTCTATCCCTTCTTCGCCGTGGCCTTGGGATACACCGTTGCATCGCGAATGATCCACGTCGCATTCGTCATCATCTTCGTGATCATCGTCAGCACTGCCGCCGGCGTAGCGGACGTGGACCCGGATATACGGCACAACGCCCGCATTCTCGGAGCGAACCGCTGGCAGGTCATCAGAGACACCCGCTTACCTGCCGCCGTCCTCTGGGTCGGTACCTCCGCGCGAATCACCTTCGGCTTCGCAGTACAAGCTGCCATAGTTGCCGAATTCACCGGCGCCGACTCGGGCTTGGGCTTCCTGATGGTAAAAGGTCAAAACAGTTTCGATGTCAATGTTGTCTGGGCAGCAACCTTCGCCGCTATCGTTTTTGCCGTGCTGGTCGACCGTGCCCTCCTGTTCGTCCAAGCGTACTTTTCACGCTGGCAAGCCGAACAGCCGTAACATCGGCGCCTCCAGACTGGGCGGCGGGATCTTGTAGCTGACCGGGGCACAGGTGCCTCCTGCCGGTATCACCCTCGGGCAGGAGGCGCCTTCGTTCCCGAGCATGCCTTTTTCGAGCGGTGCCAAGTCGTTGGCGCTGAGGCAAGTCGACCATAGTCAGACGAGCATTAGCCTATGTCCGACGCAGCGGCAGGGCCAGGTCATCGTGGGCGGGCCATCGCTGGGCATATCGGGACGTGTGGGAGGGCGCCCGTCCAGGCCTCTCCCCCCGGCTATCTCGTTCGCCGATAATGGATATTATGTCAAGTAGTAAAAAGGTTGTTCGCAATTTCTGCGAATACGTCCAGTCTTGATAACGGCCGCGCAGCCGTGGGAATCCGCCCTGACCAGCCTGTTTGCCCGCTTC
Organism: Arthrobacter sp. D3-16; assembly: GCF_054408515.1. Lineage (NCBI taxonomy): Bacteria > Bacillati > Actinomycetota > Actinomycetes > Micrococcales > Micrococcaceae > Arthrobacter > Arthrobacter sp. D3-16. The sequence goes on from NZ_CP096438.1 coordinate 113,868, forward strand.
GCCGTGACAGGGATCTGTTCGTTGTAAGCCGGGGCGTGCTGCAGTTTCCGGCGCATAAATCGGCGTCGGATCAGGCTTTTTGAGCCTTGGGTTTGCATTTTTTGCATTTCGACTGCAAAACTTGCAGTCGGCATTGGAGGCTTCTTGGGTGATAAGTTCGGCGGTCTCGCGTTCCTGCCGCTGCCGAATCGGGAGCCGGATCGTGACGCGTTCCTGAGCGAGGTGCTCACCGGGTGGAAGCGATCCCACTTGGCGCAGAATTTCACCCTGCAGACGACCAAGCGCCGGGTCGCCTCGGTGATGCGCCTGTCGGACTTCTCGGGCAAGTATCCGTGGGAATGGGGCCCGGTCGACGCGGATGAGCTATTCGCTCATCTGCGCGGTGTTGAGAACCTTGCCCTTTCCACCGTCCGGGCGTACCAGACGGACATCAAGCTGTTTTGCGAGTATGCGACCAACCCTGAATACCCGTGGAACGAGAACTGCGGGCGGCTCTTCGGGACCACCTTTTCCCAGGTGATCACCGAGTTCAACAAGGCCCGGCACGTCCAGGATGCCGATATGGGTCCGGAGAAGCGTGCCTTCACCCTCGAGGAGCTGCAGGCATTCTTCGACCTGGCCGACCTGGAGGTCGAACGGATCATTAACTCCGGACGGAAGGGCGCTCTTGCCGCCTGGCGTGACGCCGTGGCCTTCAAGACCGCCTACGGCTGGGGACTCCGGCGCGACGAGGTTCGTCACCTCAGCCTGGTCGATTTCTCCCGCAATGTTAAGGCTCCGTACTTTGGGGACTACGGCATTTTGCGCGTCCGGTTCGGGAAGCCGCAGAAGGGCTCCCCCAAGAAACAACGGTCCGTCCTGACCCTTCTGGACTGGGCCGCCGAGGCGGTTGATGACTGGGTCAGGCGCGGTCTTCCCCGGTATGGGCAGCCTGTCGGCGACCTCTTCCCGACTGACCGTGGCGGCCTGGTTCCGGAAAAGAACCTCCGAGCTCGGATGCGCGGATTCCTTGATGAACTCGGTTTTCCGCCGGGGCTTGATCTCCACTCCCTGCGCCGGTCCTATGTCACGCACATGCAGACCGAGCACGGCTATGACACCAAGTTCATCTCAATGCAGGTTGGCCACGAGCACACATCGACGACCACGATCTACACCCTGCCCTCCCCCGACTATGCCGCACGCGAACTCGAACGCGTTCTCAACAACACCCTGCTGGCCTGCAACAGCAGGGTGTTGACCAAACCCACAACGCCTTCCGGAAAGACACCACGATGAACCGTCAGATCGACTACCAGTTTCGCGTCAAGGAACTGATGGCACGCGCGGGTATGCGTAACAGCCGTGATCTTGTTGCTCCGCTTCGGGAGCGCGGCATCACGCTCTCCGAGTCGCAGATTTACCGGCTCGTCGGCCAGAACCCGGATCGGATCTCGTTCCAGGTCCTGGCAGCGCTCTGCGACATTTTCAAGGTCGAAGCCAACGAAATCCTTACCTACACCGCAACGGACGCACGCGAGCAGCGCCGTCGCACCGCGGTCGGCGACGGCACGGATGTCCCACTGCTGGCCGCCTACCGGCCGGTCCGGGCGCGCATTACCCGCCCCCATGAGCAATGAGTTCAAGCCGCGCGGCCGTCCCCGCTCAAACAGGACGAGCGAGGGCTGCGACCGCTGCGGGAAAACCACCGGAAAAATCCGGGTCCGCTGGCCAGACGGACGCATCTGCGGCATCTGCTTCACGAACGCAACCCACCGATACGGTCAATGCCCGCTCTGCGGCGCTGACAAAATGCTCCCAGGCCGGACCGATACAGGCGAGGACACCTGCCGGGAGTGCGCCCCGGCATCACGACGAACCTTACCTGTGACAACTGCGGCCGCGAGGCCGAGCGCTTCCGCGGCGGTCACTGCATCACCTGCGTACTCACCACCGAGCTGACGGAGCTCCTGAGGCCGAATGACCCGCCCGACCTGCGGCTAAAACGTCTGATCAAGATATTGACCGGATCCACCCGGCCCGAGAGCATTTACACCTGGCTGCGCGGCCACGGTGGCCGGTCCGCATCGCTACTGAAACGAATCGGTGACCGAGAGATCGAACTCTCCCACCAGGCTTTCAACGAGCTGCCTAAGACGCCGGCGGTCGAGCACCTCCGGGCAATCCTCACCCACAACCGCATCCTGCCCGCCCAGGAAGACCGCCAGCTGGCGATGTTTGAACAATGGCTGGAAGAACGCCTCACCCAACTCTCCACTACACCGGAAATCCACGCACCCATCGAGCGTTTCGCCCGCTGGCACCACCTCAAAAGGCTTCGGGCAGAATCGTCCGCGACGAAGAACATGAACTACGCCGTGCGCTCGGCGAAACAGGAAATCACCGAGGCAGGAAAGTTTCTCCGCTGGCTCCACGACAAGCACAGCAGGACAGCATCTTCCATCCGCCAGATCCATCTCGACGAATACCTCTCCGAGGGCACCTCGACCCGTCGACACATCCGGAACTTCATCCAATACCTCAAGCGGGAAACGCCAGGGAAGGACATCCAGGTCGCTGCGCGGCTGGCCAGAACGACACCTGTCCTCAGCCAGCAGGAACGCCTGGACCTCGTCCGCAAGCTCATCGAGGCCGACAACGTCGCTGTCTCGATCCGCATCGCGGGACTGATCTTCCTGCTCTACGGCACCCCAATCAGCAGAATCGCCATGCTCACCATCGACGACGTCGAAGTGACCGGCAAGGGCATGTTCCTCAATCTCGGCCGATACCCAGCGCCCATCCCCGAGCAGCTGGCACCCATGTTCTGGGCCCACATCCAAAACCGCGGCGGCCAGCAGACAGTCAACCGCGACACGCGCTGGCTCTTCCCGGACGTCCGCGCAGGATCCCCCCGATCCCCCAACACCCACCTCCTAAAACTTCGCAGGATGGGCATCAACATCCAAGGCATCCGCAACGCCACCCTGCAGAACCTGGTCAAAGAAATCGACGCCACCTCGCTCGCCCGCATGCTCGGATACAGCAAACAGACTCTGTCCCGCCACGCGGGAGCCGCCAGCGCACCCATGGCAAGCTACGTCGTTGGCAAGAACCCCCACTTCGCCCAGGAGCGAGCCGGCAAGACACCCTAACCGCGGGAGGCACCGCGACAGATGCACAGTTCGCCAAGTCAGGGCATACGCCCAAAACCGATAACCCGCTTACCCAGTTATTTGCTTTAATACTCAAGTTCCGTCACTTCGCTGATACACCTATTACTCTTGCTGCAATCAGAACCCAGCAGCCGCCCCTCCGGCCACCCACGCTAGCGCCAACACTTCCCGAAGGAAGGACCGGTAAACGTTGGCTGGGTTTCCTTACTGTTGAGTAGGACGTAGCTTGATGCAGAAGCCGGTGGCCAAGGACCACCGGGGGGATTGATGTGGTGTCGTTCCCTCGCTTCTGAGGACGCTTCCGAGCCGCGCCTCGGAAACGATCTCCGTTAAGGGGACCTTCTTTGATCCAGTGAGGAGCGCGGACGTTCCGCTTAGAAGTTCCCTCACCGATAACACCGGATGGCTCATTTATTCGGAGGTGTCATATTGCTGGAAAGAGGTACGTAGCTTGGTTCCCCCTGTAGCGTGTGGCCAATGACGCCGTTTGGCGGCCAGACATGGAGGAAAACATGAGGTACACGAAGGTCTCGTTGTTGGCAGTCTCGGTGGCGTTAGTGGTTACGTCCTGCGCTGGATCACCAAGCGCTTCCCAATCCGACAAGGGAAAGGCATTAACGACAGCGAGTTCCGGCGCAGCAGCAACCACGGAGCCCGTAGTTCAAGGGCCAGCGCCGGCCAGCCTGAGTTCGACACCCGCAGCCGCCACTTTTGACGCGACGATGTCACTGCAGGGACAGAGCAGCAAGTGGACAATCACAGCTGACCAATTGCAGGTGGCGACAGTTTCCGAGCCCTCCGGCGCCGACACTAAGATCTCGGTTACATTCAGCGGTCATGCGGCGGCGACACTGAAGTCGGCGAAAAACAAATACAGCCTCGACCGGTCCCTGAACGTAACTCCGTACTGGAACAAGGACTCTGCCGTCTGCAAGCAAGCCCTGACTCCGGGAAAGGGATCACTGTCCGCGCTTGGGATTGCAGTAGCAACGTCACCCGAGCAGTGGGCGGATTACAGCAAGACGCCGAACTGCGGCCTCAACTGGAACGGCTTTGACATCAAGGGCCCCAACAAGTCGCTGAACGTGAATGAGACCGCGCAGATGCAAGGCTCCCTGACCCTGGAATATATCGTCCCAGGTTCGGCTGCAGAGTCTGTTGTGCGAAGCTTTGCGGCTCCTGATGGCTGGATGTTCAGCTACCCGGACTCCGTAGGCATCTGCGGGACGACGGGTTTTGGCCATGGACGGATTGTGCACTCCACAACTCCTGTCTGCTGAGCTGAAACGTCAGGACACAGATGTGGGGTGAAGCCTCCGGATTTCGTCCCAGCCCTGTGCAGTCACCCAGCGAATCTATTTCGTGTTCACCAAAAAATACTCAAGCAGGAAAGCACCGCCGGGAGCGTACCTAGAGCCGAATCACTGCCGACCGGGCTTTAGAGGGCACGGAGGGGAGGCAAGCATTCTTTCAATTTGTCCGTATTCCTGCGTTCTCATAGCATCGCGCCACAGCACTGTTACCGCCGCGCGCAGTTACACGCATCGTTTAAGCCGCAATGCTCCTACGCCCTAAATTGGTCCCGCAAGAATGCAGCCGCTTATGGGCGGGATAAGTTGGCCGAAACAACATGATCTCTTTGTGCAAGGGCGACGGCGGTTCGGCGCGTGGTGACGTCCCGAGCCCGTTAGGCAGGTTAACTCAGCCTTTTGCCGCGAGGGCTCGAGCCACGTTCAACATACCCTCCTCATAATTCGGGCTTCCTTTTGCCCCGCTGACTACACCCCAGTACCAATACTCACCGGCGCCGGCCAGAACGAACCCGCCCACACCATCTGAAACTGTTCCATAACCGATGTCAGGAACGATTTTCACCGCGGCTCCCGCTGCCTCTCCCCTGCCGGCAATGGTGGTATCCCGTTCGGCGATGTAGGCGGAGTCGAGCACCTCCTGCGCTGTAGAGCCGCCCCATTCCCGAGAGACGTTATAGATACCGCTGCTGTAGGTTTGGTTCTCGTCGTACCTCATGATTTGAAGGGACAGACTTGCCCCGGCACCGCCGGCTTCGACGGTCCCGCCCACTCCCCCAGCGGTCAGCGAACCCGGGGGCAGGTTGTAGGTACATTTGCCTTCAAAGGTGTATTCCTCGTCGATCACAACGGCCCCGGGACCGACCATGTCACCCAAGGCCTGTTTCACCTCATCGGGGGACAGCGGGCAGTCCGGAACACCGACCGGCATTGCCGTAGTGGACGGCGCAGCAGACGGGGACTGGGTCTGCTGCTCAAGGTTCTGAGACGCCACCGGCTGGCTGGCAGGCGCCTCTGCTGATGAGCACGATGAACAGCCCATGATCAGCGCCAGGCCCAGTACTGACACTCGTATCGGTCGTGGCAACATTTTCATTCTCATGGCGCTGGTCCTGCCCCCTGGCCGCCGGGTGCAGCCGTTCGTGACCAGCGTACGACGCAACGCGGCAGCAGCCACTGATAAGAGGAATATTTCGCACGGGCTTCGGCGCGTCCCCACAGATGAGAAAACGCCAATTTCCCTAAGAGCCCCCGAAAACAGAACAAAGGCGCCGGCATCTAGCTCTAAAAACCCTCACTTACAAGTTGCGGCACGACTTCGAAGGTTATCCGCTAAAGGATCCAATCATCTTTTGGATTTGAAGGTATTCCTCAGTCTCTACCCATGCTTCTGCCTGCTTCACGTTGTCAAAGTACCTTTGGGCGGTGAATATCACGACGGCTTGGGGCCACCCGTTACCCGGGTCATTGGCCCTGACGCGTCCAAGCCCGTGAAGCAGTTGTGGGATCGCTTCAGTCCTTGTTTCAGACATGCCCTGGACGCCGGCGAGGGAGACGTTGACGGCTACGTTGCGTTGCCAGCCGTAAGTGTTTGCCCGGTCTTCCGGATAGGCCGTCAGGTCCATCACGTTGGTCAGAACTTGTGTTGGGCCGGTTGTGAAATCCGTTGGTCCGCTGCCCTTGGCTGCTGATAGCGTGCCTGTGCCGGTGACGATCGTTTCCCGGACCAGCGGTCTGGGCTTGGCTGCTCCTGTCCAGCCCCACACAGGCATCACATCTGCTGCCGCAACTTTCTCATTGTTGGCATTCCTCATTTCCCAGCCGTTTTCCTTTGGAATTACTGACCAGTTCGCGGGATACCTGAAGGAAAGATTTGAACCCAGAGGGGAGGTTTGGTACGTCTTGGTGTCGCCGAAGATTCGTTTGATCTCGCTAACGGAAGGGGCGAAGATGAATCTTCGCACAATGGGGTCCAGAGTCATGTCGCCGATGAACGCTCCCACGGACATCGTAGCCTTGACCAGTGTGTAGCCATTCGCGACGAAGCCTGCGACAGACCCTATGAGCTTTCCAGCGGTTTTCAATTCGCTATTGCTTGCTGCCGGCCGCATCTTCACGTAGAGCTCGGCATAGGTGTTGATCACCTCGTCACGCCTGTCGTTGAGACAGCCGGAGATCGTTCTAAATGCGCCACCAAGGGATTGTTCTCCGACCGCCCCGGCAAGCCCCGCCCCACACTCAAGCATCGAGGCAATGATGAACGCGCCAGCGAGCTTGCCTTCAGCAGCACCATCTATTGCTTGGTACATCAAGCCGGCGACAGCGTGGAATGCCTTGCTGTCAGCTTCAATAAGCGGAGTATCGCTCTTTTCACGCCAGTGCCTTAGAAGATCGTCTTTATGGAATCCGAAGCGGTACTCCCCCAGCGGTTGCAGAAGGTATTTGTCTGCCCACAGCGACGGGTCCATGCCGACGGTAGCCGCGGCTGAGGCCCATGTGACCGGTTGGAGGCTGTCGAATAGGTCCCCCCAAACCCAGGCCGGCTTTATTGCCGTTGACAACGACGCTCCGACGGAGCGGTTGCCTTTGACCCTGACCTCCATAATGTCGGGGTTTTTACTGTCCGTTCCGACACACCACAGGTAGGGAGCGTTAATGTCGTCCTTGTGGAAGGAGGGATCAGCCCACGCGGGTTTGTCTCCAGGGCACGTGGGCGGTTCGGTCGCGTTTTGGATGGCCTTATTGATCCCGTTAAAGGCCAGCTCGAAGAAGTTGTACTCGGAGAAGTGCCCCACTGTCGCCGTGGCACTCTTTCTATCTGGAGATAGTTCCGTCTCCCTGGGCTCCCATTCTTCTGCTTCCGGGTTCCAGTAGGCGATGAGCCCAATCTTGTCCTCGGGCAAAGGTGCTTCCAGCTTGAAGGTGAGCTTTGCGCCCTCCTCGGGAAAGTCCCCGTTGGTCATAGTGACGTCAAAGGGGGTGTGCGCGACTGTGTCGTCAGGGATGGCGTCTTTCATGGCGTCGGTCAGCGGCACTTCCAGTGCCTTTGCTTCCAAAGACTTTTCCGCGGATGGGAAGGTGACCTCAATCTGCGAAGGTTCAGGTGTAGCGCCCTGTGGCGGTTGGGAGAACCAGCAGCCGACAAGCGACACTGAGACCAAAGCCGCGACGACTCCGACCTTGACCTGGCTGAAGACAAGTCTGATCCTGCTCATACGATTTCCCCCAAAGCTCACGGCGTAGTCTGGCCCCACTTTTGTCTCAGCATAGGCGTCACTGTATTCAGCAAGACAGCACCACTTAACACAACGGCGAAAAGTTCGCTGTCTCTGATTCGGGGACACCGTCAAGTGAACGGAAGAGCTCCCTCCTGTCTGCGCAGACAGGAGGGAGCTCAGCGTATGGTGGCAGACTAGTTGGACCGTAGAACGGACTGGATCTTCCTGCCACTTCCGCTACTAAAAGTAGCGATCCATGTATCTGCGTCTTTGGTAAGAGTGACCTTGACGTTTTCCTCGCAACGGCCCGACACCAAACTTTCTGCGAGGCTGATGGCCGAACCGCTAACTGTGGTCTCTTTCCAGATTGCCTTACACCGTATTTCCGGGTAGTCCACTTCGGCGGACAAACCGTTTGCAGTTTGTCTGATGGATGCTTCCACGGTGTAAGCGGTTGAATCACCGGTAACCGGGCCGACCCATGAGCCCACCGCTGCATTCCGCAGCTTTTTCACCGCGTCAGAATCGGTGCCGGCTCCCGGTGTCGTTGGACTTGCAGGTACCGTGCTTTCGCTGACCGGCAGACTTGCGAAGCGGTTAAGAGCGTCCTGGGCCATACCAGCTAGAGATTTCAGCGTGGAACCTTCGTCGAAGTCTTCGCTGGAGAACGCAGCACCGCTGATGAGCACGCTGCCAGTGTTGGCAGTGAAGCTCACCATGTGGATTTTGTTTCCGGCTGCCTGCCCTAGAGCCTGAACTGCCAACGAGTTCTCAGCTTCGATGTTCAAAGACACCTGATCCATTGACATCTTGATTTCTTGGCCGGCAAGCTTCATCGTCAGATCTCCGCACTGCTCTACAGCGGCATTATTAGCATCGGCCCGTTTGCTGTGGCCTGCTTGAGCGTCGACGGCGGCACTGATCATAATTTGCATTTTTTCAGCAGCAAATAAGGAAGTGCCCATCGTGAGGCCGTCCTCAATAGTCGGCGCTAAGTTTACGAAGGGCGTGCAATTCTCTGGTGTAACTTCGGGGGTAAGGGCTGCCTGCAGTGCAGAGTTCCTCCCGGACTGGGCCTGCAGTGAATTATGATCAAGGACTTGGGCCGCCTGGGCTCCATTTTCGTCCCGTAACTCACGGAGGACCTGGACTATCTGTTCGGGCGTGTAGTCTCGCAGTGCCACCCGGGGTTTCACTTTTGCTTCTGCTGGAGCAGTCTCAGGAGTCGACGCTTGCGGTTGGTTTTCTTCGCCCGTAGCAGTACATCCGGTCAAGGCCACCACGGCAATGACAGCCCCCATCCTGAGCAACCGCTTCACGTTTCCTCCTGGATTACGCCACATGCCTTGAGGCTAGAGCCTTAGCGCGAGAAAAAGGCTACTAATCCGAAAGTTACTTCTACGCCATGCCGCGTCCTCCAAGCACTTCGAGTACCAGCAGCAGATTAGGCCACATTATCCTTTTCGGGTCTACAGGCAGCCGATACGAAGACCTTCTGTGGCTCAATCACGGGATGACTATCACAACACTGTCTCTGCTGAAATGTTTGTTCCTGATGTTACTTCCAGGTACTCAACTTAATCTGTAGACCCAAAACTTTTTTTCGCCTCGGGAGCCCTATGATAAACGCGACATAACACTCTGACCAATGGGGGAAACCGTGAGCTACCCGCAATACCCGCAGCAGCAATCACCGCAACATTTACAGCAGGGTGGAGAACCGCCCCTTTGGGCTCCCTACTACGGGGCACCCTTCCCCGCGGCTGTCAAAAGGTTTTTCAAAAAGTACGCGACATTCTCTGGGCGCGCCAGCCGGAGTGAATACTGGTGGTGGGTGCTCGTCTCGGTCGCGGTAAGCATCATCCTGAACATCCTGGTAGGAGCGGGCGCCGCAGCCACCACGACTGCTTCAAGTCTCAGCAGCACCCCCGCCGCCCCCGGGCCGGGTGCAATTTTCGGCACCATCCTCCTTGTTATCTGGGGTCTTGCCACTCTTGTGCCGTCCTTGGCGCTATCAGTCCGCCGCCTGCATGACGCCAACTTCAGCGGTTGGATGCTGCTACTCGGTCTCGTGCCGTTCCTGGGAGCCATCGCCCTGTTTGTCTTCATGGTCTTGCCGGCGAACCCGGCCGGGCAACGTTTCGACCAGCCTGCAACAATCTGACGTGAAAGGGGGACGGCCACGTCCCGGCCCCCTTTCCCGCTTTATTTGAATGAGGACACCGGACCGGTAGTTTTCAGCCCCCTCACTGGCTGCAGTTGCTCGGTCAAGGGAACTACGTATCAACCGCGGGGGAACTGGTGCTGCAAGGTAAATCAGTGTTCATTCATGCAGTCCGTACGACTGAGGCCGAGCAAACGGCCGACTAACGTTCAACTTGTTAGTCGAACTTTCGTAAATCTTGATTCTTGACTTGTATAAACGGTCTATTCTCAGTGCTATCTGAGGGGGAACGGCGGCATTGGTCTGATTCAGGTAGCTGAAAAGCAGTCTTAACTCCGCAGTAGTACCAGACCTGACAGGACAAAATTATGAGCGACCACTCCCCCGGTTCTTTCCCCGACCAACCAGTGGCTTCCCCGCAGTCGATGCCTTACCAGCCGTCAGCGGTGACAGGAATGCCTATAGTTTTGTACCGCCCGCCTGTGGCACCGCCCTCACACCAGCTAGATCCCTACGAGGACAAGCAGTGGGGAACATTTGCCCACCTTGGCGGGGTGGCGGGTTTTATCCCAGCGCTGGTGATCTACTTGAACTTTAAGGACAGAGGCCGGTTCGCCAGGCAGGAGTCAGTGGAGGCCCTCAATTTCCAGCTCTCGGTCGTTGGCGCATACATCGTATGCATGATTTTTTCCCTGATTCCGTTCATCGGTCTGCTGTTTAGCCTGGCCATGATGGGTTTCTGGGTCGCCAATATCGTGTTGTCCATCCTGGCCGGGTTGGCGGCCAACAAAGGCGAGCCCTACCGTTACCCGCTGCCATTTCGCTTCATCTCGTAGCACAGTACCGGGGGCGGCATAAGTACTGTGTGACGGTATGCGGTTTGCGCCGCGTCTCAGGCGGTGGCAACCTGCCCTGCACGGACTCGTGGAAACAGATACTCGATGCCAAGGGCCGTTACATTTTTCCTTTCCCGTGTCGGGAACACATCGATCTGAGATTATGGCAGGGGTCTGGTGGCTGTTAAACGTTCCTCGATGCAAGATTTCCATTGGCTGGCAGTGTCACTGGCAGTAGCCTCCTCTATCAGCCTTAGCGCCTGCACAATTGCGGCCCCCGAGCAGCAAAGCACACCTTCCTCCCAACAGGAGGGCGCTTCACAGCAGAGCGGCACCAACTCCTCAGTAGAGGGTTTTTCTGTCGGCTTTCCAGACAGAAACGACCTCCGCGCATCGGCCACCGAGGTCGATGTAGATACAGACATGAAGGACGCACTCCCAAGCGACATCCAAGTCAGTGAAGTCGTTGACCTGGAACTCAAAGACAGCGCCTTTCCTGACACGGGTGCTGACCTTGTCTTTGACCTCGACGCACCAGTACCGGACACAGAAACCGCTGTCATTGCCCACTGGAACGATGAGCTTGATGAGTGGGACCCCGTGGAAACATCGCTGTCAGAGGATCGAACGCAGTTGTCAGCTCATGTTCGGCATTTCTCGAAATACGGCGTACTGGAGCTGGGCGAATCAGCCTTCAACCTCGTTGGAAGGGCGCTTGGGAATCTGACCACTCCACCTTCCTGTTACGGCGAAGAACCCTCATGGTCCGAAACCATCTTCACCGATGACCAAAATGGGCCCGTCCTCTGGTGCGTCGGAAGGGAAATCGGCGGCAGTGACATCCTTGAAGTCAAAGTCGTGATGAACCGGCCAGTAGTCGGAGTGGTCAAAACCGCCATCACACCCATGGAAGTCAAGAGTGATGTCCTGGGCAATGTCACCGCAAATCTTCCAGCCCAAATCCTGGGTGCCGTCACGACACTTTCGGTGAGCGGAAAGAACAACTACTTGGTTCAGCCCCATGGACAATACAAGTTCCTCTTCAAAAAAGATGAACTTTATGCCCACTGGCGGGATGACTCCACGATTCCTCTCATCGAAGTGGGCAGCAGCGCTGGGGGCGCGGTAGCCGGCCTCGTATACGAGGTCGCTAGAGAAACCATGGGCGAAAAATTCGCTTACGCTTTCACGGAAGCAGCGATCGTCGAATGCCTGCAAGGCGCGCAGAATCAGCTCGAGAAGGTCGACGTCAGCGCTTTCGCAGCTGCCACTACATGTCTCTCAGCATCGGTAGACGTGGTGGAACGGCTTGCGAAGGATGCCAGTCTCAAACTCAGCCTTGACCCGTTGTCGAAGGATCAAAAGAAAAAGTTTGTAAAGCTCGGTAAGAACATCCGTCACTATCTGAAGGCGCTGACGGTAGTCAAGCTTGGGATGAGTGCCACTGGTTTCGGGCTTGACCAAACCCTAGATCCTGGGGCAACCCGGCTGATGTTCTTCCCGACGGATGTGAAATCCGCCCTTGCAGATTTGCAGTTTCGTGTCCTAGCCGATGTTGGGCCGGACGAGGGACTTATCGGCACCTGGAGAGGTCCTGTCTACGGCTCCCAAGATGGGTACGACCTGGTGCTGACAGTAACTGCATCAGGAGGCAAACTAGCCGGCACTGTCGATTACCCGCAGTTGAAATGCTCGGGAACATGGACTGAGAAGAAACGGGAACCGGGCAGTATTACCTTCAGGGAAGTCATCACCACCGATGTGCAAAGGCGCTGCGTACGCGAGCTTGATGCTGTGCTTACACGCACAGAATCCGGACCACACATATCGATTAGAGGACCCGTGGGCCGGATCCATGCCGACCTTGTGAGGCAGTAGCCAAGAGGGACTCCAACCTTCACAACCCGGACGTCTAGTGAGGGAGCTCACCCATGAACCTTCCATCTCCGGCGGAGCCGGCTGCCGCCACGGCACTTATCAGCCCGGCCCCGAAATACTAATGAGGAAGAGCAACCTTCAGCTCAAGTCCCCTCGTCCTTCGTCCGTAGGTTGCATTGTGAAGGGTTTACTTCATAAAGACCGGAATTATGTTGGACTGTCTGTCACGCCGCTACTGTTGGTTTATCGCCGGGTTTCTGCCTTGTTTGAGGTCAAAGGAATGCCGGGACATCTTTATAGGGGGACCCATGAGTAATGGAACACTCGTCATCAACGCGAGCCACAATCCGCTTCAGTTCTTTCTGCTCTTCCTGAAGCCGAAAATTGTCATTGACGGCCAAACATCAACCGGGTCCTGGGGAGAGCAGTCATTTGACATCGCGGAGGGCACCCACGATGTCGAGGTGTACTTCCCTTACCTTGGTCGCAAGTCCGGGCAGTCCAAGGCGGCCGTTAGTGTGCGGGCGTCTGCAGTAACCAAGCTAAAGTACGCAGCACCATTTGTAATCACGATGTCCGGTTCGTTGATCGCGCATGCCTGAATTAAAAGAGTGGGGCGCCGGGGCGCGTAGCGTTAGCAGGGCCCTCGTCTATGTCTGGATAGGACTCAGTGTCATAGGCGTGGCCGTTGTTGTCGCAGTACTTATCGTGGCGTTACAGGCCGTAAAATAACACGCGCCGCGTAAATCTGCTATCAACTAGACGCGTCGCTGGCTCCGAGATCTAGTTGCACCCATTGCCGCAATCCCTCGGTTGCAGAGTTATGTAAGGCGCTGCGGTCGCTGCTCCCGGACACGACCGCGGCCCGTTAATCATTCCAGCTGGCCTCGCTGGCGAACCAGCTGTGTTTTCGAAGCCGAAGAAATAATTCGACGTCTGCCACAAGTTAGCTCGACCAGAAATAGTATTGGCGCAGAAATTAGGATAGGAATTTGGGGAAGGTCATGACGGGTGTGTGGAGATTCAAGGGTGCAGTTCCGGTCGTTACGTTAGTATTTCTACTCTCCGGGCTGACATCGTGTGGTTCACCGGCGGCAAGTCAAAGTCCTGACGCTGCTCCTTCAGCTGGAGATGGTTGGAGTTCTGCAACCCCTTCAGTAACTCCTCGGGTGACTCGGTCGGCGACGCCAACCCCAGCACCGACGGCGAAGAACTCCGCCATCACGGGGTCGATCAGGATTGAGGACATCAACGGGTACACCGTTACAGCCAATTACCAGATCCCTGCTGGTGGCACCTTTTCGGCTGATCCAACGAATGCGAAGCCAGGGAAAACAGACATTATCCAGAAGACTGGGACGGCCACGATGTCTGTTATCAACACCACGCCTTCACGAAAATATCCCTACGTTGTTCAGCTGACGCCCATGGCACTCTATCCCTCCGGATCATTAGTTTGTTCACTACTCCCGCCCAACACGATCGATAAGATTTCTGTTCTTAGCGATGAATTTTGCTTCGTTTATCTGGGGGAACCGCAAAGCACGCTAAACACTGCAGGCCAGGGCTTGGAGGTCGGTGGGACGGCCAAGCTTGTTCCGGACCTCCTGGCGACCATGAGGGGGGCCAGCGCCGTTAAGCCTCTCCAAGTCGCAACGATTGACGAGGTGCAAGGTACGCAGTTTCTAACAGCGCTCCGCAGCCCAGCCAAAGTTGTTGTAAAGGTTGGTGTTGGGCCAGCCATGCAGGGTGGAGTTCCCATACTTGTAGACGGGGAAACGCTGTGTGGGCGAGGTATGGGTAGTGCTGCTGGCCCGGCGGAGACCGGCGCCATCCATGTAACAGAGGCCAGCCGGCCCTTCTGCTCCAGCATCACAAAATAGGTTGCACACCCCGCGAGCGGCCAAGGAAGGTGTCGTCACGTGCCGTGATCACCTCTTAAGTTAAGCTGCTGGGTCTTAGGTGCAAGTCCTATGTTTGTGTGAGTTTCGTGTCCGAGAATGGACACAGGAATATTCACAAATCATGGCACGCAGACATACCTTCGAATAGGTTGACGGAAGCCTGCAAAGCCGATTCCCTCAACAACTGAAGCGTTGTATCACGTGACACTTTATCGACTGCCGACCAATAACCGACTGCCTGCGTACGGCGTTAGTATGCTTTGCACATGAATCGTTCGCGCGCTTGGTTACTTCCCATATTCTCGGCCATTTTTCTTGTCTCATGTTCCTCGCCAGCTAATTCAGGGTCGAATGCGGCAACTGGATCACCAGAGAGCAATTCACCTACGCTCTCCGCCACCGCCTCGCAAACGGCTGCCACATTGACTTCCGCCAGTCCCCTCGCAACAGTTGAAAGCAAAGCGGATGCATGACGTAGCTCTCGTGGATCAGGGTCAGCCTGGGGTGCCAAATGCCTTCTGGTTCCAACCTCACTACTCAAGCCGTCGTGGTCGAAGGAACTGTTAGTTATCCCGTTGTCAATGGGATAGATCCTCCAGCGGCTTTGGAAGCAGGCTTTGTGGCTGATCCAGTGAGGGCGGCCAGCAATCAACTCGTTTGTTCGAGCGCCGGATACAACTACAGGCACTTGTCTCTGCCCACTGCTAGAGAAGCTGCTGGCTCGACTGCAGACTTCACTCTTGTCCTTGGTGAAGTTTCGAGCAGAACCCCGAAAAATCCAGACGGCGAATTCACTGATTATTACAAAACTGTAGAGTTGACGACCAATTTTGGCGGTTAGTGCGCATACGAGGGCTTAGGGGTCAGGCCAGTTTCCTCATCATCGCCGGCGTGTGTGATGTCGATACCACAGTAACCACGGAGATTTCGCCGGCCGATGCGGGAGAGGTTCCTAGCATAGATTGTCTCGTCGAATGACGACTCAGACCGACGCCGAGAACCGGCGGTATGTGAAGCTGATCGGGGGTCCCCCACCTTTGACGGGACAGGTTTTTGGTTGTTGGGGGAAACCGCAAGGCTTGCGAAGCCGGGATGCCGCTGACGTTCGCTACGGGTGTGAATAGCTGTCTCGAGCAATTGTTTTGCGCCAGCCCAGTAGCGGGAGCGCCGATATAACCCATCCGGCTGGCATTTCGGATGTACCGGAGCGGGCCCACCGCTATGTCTGACCCATTGCGGCAGGAGTCCGTCTAGGGGAAAACAGCTTTGATCACAGCAATGAGGATCTCTTTGACGGCATCCTTACTCGGTGAGCACTCCGGTTCTTCACTGTTGACGGCCTCGGCCAGTTGCTCCGGCATCGGCTCCTTGGGTGCGAGATCGTACCCGTAGCCCTATCCAATGCGGCGCAGCCACTGTCCCAGTTCCGTGTTGGCGTTGGTGCGGATCACGTCCCGGGCGGCCAGCGAGCGGCTTGGTCTGTGGGTGAAGGGGTCTGGCAGGTCAGGGTCACTCCGGTGGCCTCTGCGTGCACCTCGGCGGCGAACTGTCCGCCGCTCCGGACGCTCGATGTTCCTGGTCATGCACCGAGAGGAGAAGCTGGCCGTGGAACTTGACGTCGAACTGATGAGGCCGGATCTAGCCCGAAACCATCACAGCTATGAGCGGTAATTCCCCACGAGTCGGACCACTCCAGCGGTGATGATCGACTCAATGACGTCGCCGGGACCGGCGTCGTGGTGGTTGAAGCGGATCATCACGCCCTCAGTTCCGGTGGCGAGAAAATCCGGTGAGCTCCAATAGATGCGTGGGAATTCAAGAGAAAAGCCTTCGAGGGGGGACTTCACTCGTTCTCCAGCCTGTAGGCTTTGCCGGATCCCGTTGAAATAGAACGGAGCGCTTTTGTGCAGATTCCTGCCATTGACGGCTCCTCCGAGTCCGGTATGCCACAGGTGCCCGCCCGGGGCAAGAACAATCCCTGGACCATGCCGGCGCAAAAACCAGCCCTGCCCGAGTGTCTGCTGAATCACCTTAGCGCCAGAGAGTATGCCCTGCTTCAACTGATCAGCGACGATCGGCTCAGTGGGAACACCGTGAGATGCCAGGAAGGCAGCCGCCTCTTTGCACTTCGTCTGCAAACGATCCAAGGCCTCAAGTGCGGCCCGAAGCGACCTCTCTTCCGCTATCGCGTTCTGGGATTCCGTATGGCGTACTGCGGCCAAACGCTGCTCGACGTCTTCTTCAAAGCTCATGCGGCCCCCGGTGTTCTTTTGATCGATGCGGGTCAGCGTACCAGCGGGAAAGAGTTTGAGACGTACACGACAGGGTGTGAGCAATATTCCAACCGTCAGCCCAAGGGAAACCCGATCGGGCGGACAATTCGCGGCTCTGGCCCGTATCGAATCCGGCATCACGCTAGGCGGGCCACCGAGAACCCAAGGGTCCAGCGACAGTGGACGGAAAAGCAGATCCGTGAAGCGGCCCACGCACGCGGATGCAGCCGAAAAACTTGAACAGGAAATGACTGCGGCTGCCGCGTCCTTTAGGAAGAAGATACAACGCCGATCAGGCGTACTTCGGCGGGATACGGAATTCTCGGCAGGTCCCCCCGGGGATTCTTTCAAGCAAAGGACCTCAGAGACCGGGCGGAACTGCGCGACATATTCGCGGCAGGACCGGCCCACCGCTAACACCGCGAGTACACCACAAGTTTCATGGCGCCGCTCATGCAGAGTGCCCACGTCGTGATGAACCGAGTGTTGCATGGGATGGAGGACCGGCTAGGCACAGACAGCGCAAGGGCCACCCACCGCTATCGCCATCCGATGGCGGCAGGAGTCGGACTAAGGGAATACAGTTTTGACCGCAGCATTGAGGATTTCTTTGACGGCATCCTCGCTCGGTGAGCGCTGAGGTTCTTCGCTTTTCACACCGTGGACGACGAAAGCGACGTTGCCCGAACGGGCCATCGCGGAGACAGTCTCGGTCTCGGCAGCAGTAGATGATGGTGTTGGTGTCGCCGTAGGCGAGGCTGTGCCGGAAGACTTGGTCTCAATGGCCATCACCATAGACAGGTCTCCCTCCCATGAAACTGTGGCGTCTGCATCGCTCTCGATGTTCAGTGCGCTGAATTTGCCGCTACCTTCAGCGTGCATGCTGAGGAGTTGGTTTGAGCTGTCCATGGTCATATCGAATTCAGGGCAGTCGCTGATCTGTTGGTCGCTACTGATAACAATTGCGTTTGCCTGCGCTTCGTCTGGGAATGCCATGATTTGTAGCAGATACCCGGCGCTTCGACCGGTGCCCGCTTCACCTGTCGAATTGGCGCTGAGGGCCAATGAGCCGATGGCTGTAGCACCGGACGCGGGCGGTGCCTTTCCAAAGTTCGTCATCGCGTCCTGGCAATGTTCCGGCGTGACGACTAATCCCTGAACAGCAGCTAGGCCGGGTGGTACTGCCGTGGCTGCAGGGGACGCCATACTTCGAGGAATTATTAGTCCGTTGTACTTCGAGAGTTGTGACTTCAGGGCAGCAATGACCGCGTCCATCTGCTCCTGGGAGAGATCCTTCGGTGGCGTGGATCGTTGCGGAGCTGATATGGCCGCAGGAGCACTTGACCCCCCATCAGTTGCCGGTGTCACTGGGTTTTGCTGCGCCCCGCCTCCGGAACAACCTGTAAGGGCAAGAGCGTATGTAAGTACAGCCCCCGTCAAGAGTTTGGTTCGTTTCACCCTGAAGTCCCCCTAGTGTACGCCGGCGATTGCAGCTGCAAGTAGGTCATAGCCTAGGGGCGACCATCAGGAATTAGTCATCGATAAAATGATTATTACGTGAATACAGACGTGGCGCTTCCCAGCGTCTATACATGGCAGCAAAGGCGTGCCTGCACACTATCAGCGGCGCGGCTTTGGGCTGTGCTGCCGGGAGAAGCGGTCCTCTCTCTTGTTGGACGGTTAGGGTGCCCTGTGTTGGCTAGAGTCCGAGCATACTTTTTGCTACTTCTGCGTATCGTCCTTGTGAAAACTCGGCTCCAGGTACCGTACCCGCATCAAAATAGCCTGATACGCTGAGCATCTGGTCCCCGTCCAAGACGAGCAGTACCTGGCGCGATTGCCGCTGTGGGTTCGAATGCACCTCGTACCACGCCGCTCGTGAACCGATACTTACACTGCTTGCACCGGGGAGTTGAATGAGCGCCTCCTCGAATTTTGCAGATGAACTTTTCGTTCGTCCTACGATGATCGCCGGGAATCCCCCCTCTGCCGTCTGGGCGGAGGTGTACACGCACGAGGTCATGGACTGATCAGCGTAACTTGTCTTTCCCAACCTCGATGGGCCGAAAATTGCTTCCACTTTCTGATCAACACCCAGCGTGGCGCAGGCGGCTCCAACGTTCGGTGTCGCATCAACCTGCAGCTTCAAGGAAGGTGGCGTCACCATAGCACTGGAGGAAGAAATGGTCGGCGAAGCAACTGCAGGGGAGGTTACAGATGGCAGCGAAACCGCCGTCTGCGAAGGATCTGCGATCTCTGTCGGAGGGCTATCGACGGGGCCACTGCAGGCAGTCAACGCCATCAACGTAGTGGCCATACAAGTGAGCAACTTCGTGGCGTTCATGCTTCCCCCGGGATGTTGAGTCCTATTGCTTCCGGAGCTAACTGACTCCGCTCGCCTTTGTTGGATTATGTCAGCAAGCCAAACAAAGTGCGTGCCGGGCGCCACCGCACGCCGCGGCCACCCCACCGGATCTTCTATTCATAGGAATATGGATGCAGAACTTCACCAACACGGCATAGTCGTAGTTGCCCTTGCCTTACGAGATATAACTGCACGGTGCCAGCGGCGAGGGCAGCCCAAGAGGCGAGCTCGTACTGAAAGTTGTGGTTTGCATGTGCAAGGGCCGAACCGGGCTGGATGCTTTGCAGCCAGCACATGCGCTTTCAGAGCGGACTCGTGAGGCTGAATCGCCCGTGGAGGTGGTTCTATCACATCGGCTGATTTCGACAACTGGAAGCGGTTCAACGTATGCAACCCACTCCGAGAAGACGGCAGGACCGGGTTAGAGTATCGTGCTTGATCATTTGTAGGTCTCGAGAATTTTCAATACGAAGCTCCTGCCTGATGAGGCACTAGTGCGGCGGTATCCCCGAAGCGGTGCTCTCATTTCCCCCAGCGGTCCTCGTGTTGCCGTTATCGACACTCACACAATCCGAACTTGGTCCGCAATATTTCATGGGGCCGGCGGATTTGTGCCTTACTCTTCAGACATGATCACCGATTGGGAATCTCGCGCAAGAACCACTCACCCTACCAAGGAACGCTGATTTGACCCGCGTTCTGGTTTCGGCCGCCGTGGCTGTGGCAGTTCTGGCCGTTGTCGCTTCGTTGTGGTTCGCAGACCCCTTCAATTGGCGAAACCCTGAGCCACCACCACAGACCGCCGTCGCGCAGCCTACAGCTGTTGTCAGAGTCGAAGCCGATGAGGTCGCTGCAGCGTTGGAGTCACTTGTACACAACCCGGCAGCAGGCGCCGCGGAAGAGACCCGGCCAACTGTCAATCCCGATACGGCATTGCCGCCAGGGTCGGAGATTATCCCTGACAGTTCAACTTGGGCACCCGACGGGATTGGCGGTGGGACCATGAACGTCGTCGTGTCCCTTCAAGGACAGGAGGATCGCCGTTATGTAGCGGTGATGGTGAAGGAAAACGGGGAATGGAAAGTCTTGGCCACTCTAGACCAAGTAGAAATGACGGGAAGCCCATGAGGGGCAGGTTGGCGTCCATAGCGGCGACGTTCGCATGTACGGCGGCGATCGCCTTCTCCCTACTCGTAGCACCCCTACCGGCGCAAGCGGCGACGCCGGAGAACTGGTCCGATGAATGCGATGTCCCGGGGCTAGCGCTTGCCCCCGTCATTTCAGCGGACAAGAACAACGACGGCACACCTGTGAGGCTACGTCCTGGTTCAAACGGTAAGTACGTTCCAGTGGTGTACGTGCACGGTTGGACCAGCACCAGTATCCACGATGAAGGCGGGAAGGGAGCTTTTTCCGCTAAGCCTGACCTGCTCACCTCCCGAATCGGAAACGCATCCCCTAACAGGACCCTCATCGGCAACATACAGGAACTGGGCGGCACCGCCGCCTTCACCTTTGACTACGCCCGGTACGCGTCGCGATGGGTCACTGACGACAACATCGGTCCGTCCCTGGCAAACGCCCTGGACTGCTTGGCGGATAAGAGCGGCGAAAAGGTCATAGTAGTCGCCCATTCCATGGGTGGCTTGGCTACCCGACAGGCCCTCAAGCTGGGCGGCGCTTCTCTGGCGGCCAAGGTCAGCCAGGTCATCACCTTCGGAACGCCGAATACAGGATCCCTCGTAGCCGCAGTCCTGGCAGCCGGCATTGATTCAGCGGTGGCGGCCAGCCTCCTTAGAGGCGATCCACTTGCTCCAACGCTTCGCCTCATACTGTCCTATTGTGGGAAGGCTATGGGTGAGGACCAGTTCAGCGCAGGCCTTATTTGCTCGGCATTCCCTCCTTTGGGATCTTTCGACTCCCCAGGTGGAGCGGCGCTCAGAATGGGGTCCGGGGAAATGAAGGCTCTCCCGGCCTGGCCTGAAGGCGTTACAGTGCACTCGCTGGCGGGAGGAACAAATCTCATCAGTACTACGGGCTTCTTTCTCCAACGTAAGAAGACCACGGCAGCAGCGGGTGACGTTATCGTGGGCGTCGACTCCGCCCAATCCGGAGCTACCACCACGAAAATAGCACAGTGCTCCTACGAGCTCACCCCGACAACCAGCATCGTCGACGGTGCCCGCGTGAACATCCTTCGCACCGCCACGCTCAACGAAGTGTCCCGCTCAGCATGGGTCAACTTCTTCTACGAGAAGAACCCTTGCTTTCACACGCTTCTGATGAGAAACGCTGAGCTAGCCCTGGCCGAACTGGGCTTTATCGTTGACGACGTCCAGTCACGCCAGCCCGCCACGAAGTTTGTCACCCATCGACCGTGGCTTGATGGGTCGGAAAAGTCGCCCACACAGGTGATCGACGGACAGATGAATGCCGACAACTACTGCGAAGGGTCCAACGTCACAAACCGGGCCGATGCTTTCCGGTGCTTTGTAAACGGGATTTACGATCCGTGCCTTAGAAACCCGAGTGACCGTACTCAGTACCTTTGCATAACGGGCGAAAACAAAGTCCTGATCACGAACGTTCGGCCAGGCAACTCACGCTCCTCATTCACTAAGAGCCCGGACGAGAGTAATCCCTATTTCCTGACCCTGGCCGATGGAACGACATGCCGGATGCCATCGGGAGCTGGACCGCCATCAATTCCCGATTACCCCTATTGGGCTGGTTCCTGCAAGGGACCGCACGCCGGGATTTGGAGAGCCCGGATTAGAGACCGTGGCGAAAGCCCGACTGCCGGGCTACTCGACAAATCAGCATCTGGTGTTTGGCACGTAGCCATTGAGGAAGACGCAGCACCAGGGAAGGCCACTCTGTACCCCGTTGAAGTCGCCTACCGTTAGCCCAGGTTGGTGCTTCGTGCGGTATGAACTAACGAATACGAAAACGGATCCCGATGGGACCGACAGGGTCTCGCACCTGTCCCCGCAGCTCGGCGCCTAGACTTCCCTCACCGAGTCCCTCCACAAGGAGCGCGCGGTCTAGCTTGAATCGGCTGGCAAAGCATGTGCAGCTCTGATTCGGATGATGATCAAGGCCAAGAAGAGGCTCGGACTACGGTTGTTTCCAGCACTGCGGCCAACACCGTTGCTATCGCCTGTTCCTACGCCAACAACACGGCCTTCGTAGCTATCCCTGAGCCGAAGAGCGACAGCTTCGACAACGCCGAACGGCAGGCGAGTGCTTGGCTAGCCACCACACGTTCTTGAGCAACATCGAGAAGAGGAGCTGAGGTCAATGTTTGGGATCTCCAAGAAATGGCTTGACGCTGGATCTAAAACCGCCGCCAAAGCTGGCATTGTTACCTATCCTCCTGGCTTCACGAATACCGCCCATGGTCAAGGCCAACACCGACGCCATCAAGCAGTTAACCAGGATAACTAAAAGGATTCGTGCGTAAGCGCAGGAAATTTCTGCCCCCTAGCGTTCAAGTCCGCCGCGTTCGAGCGACTTTCCTTTGCCACCCTGCTTGGCCATCTTCGAGGTTTCGGCAAGCGACGGTTTCTGAGCAATGGCGGCAGTCGCCGGCGCCCCTTGGTGTTTGTCGGCCAGGAGGCGGGAGGTGACGGCTTCGCGGTCGCCTTTACCTTCCAGGCTCTCTGCAAGCTGCTGGCGCCGTTCCGGTGAATCGTAGGCCGTTGCGTCCTTGCCCTTTAGCGCTGCAGCGTCCTGTCTGTTGGCACCAGCCACAACGGCACCTGCCACCGCTTCATCGGTGCGTGCAGCAGAGGTTTTGGTCCGTTCGTTTTCGGCTTCGACACGACCGTCTTGCACCCGTGTGAGGGCTGCAGACACAGATGCTTCGTCCGCTCCTGTGTTGGTGACGTCGATGCCGTACCGGGCCTGCACCTGACCGCGGATGTGCTCCGCTGCCTTGGCCGCTTCGGGGTCGTAGGCCTTCCACGCCGTGGCCGCCTGGTGGGCCTGTTCGATCATGCCGGGGGTGGCTTTGTCCCACCAGTCTTCCCTGGCGGTTGGTGCGAGGTGTGCCCGGGCGGCTGCGCGTTGGGCGTCGAAGCGTTCCTGCAGTTGGCGTGCTCGTTGTTCTTCGGCGGCGGCGATGTTGCGTTGTTCTTCTTCCCGCATTCGCGCCAGTTGTTCGCCGATGCGTGCGGCGACCATTAGCCCGGTACGCATTGCACCGTCTACTGCTTCGTCCATTCCGTCTGCTTCGCTCATGCTTCTCCCCTATCGCTCGATGCCTGGTTTCGGATGGTGGTCCCTTTGTGATTCCTGCGGGCCAGTAGGGCCGGCCTGCTGCAGTGTCTTCTCTGCCCTGGTGAGTATCGTCGGGACAGGTGCACCGCCGCGGGACCGCTCGGCGATGAGCCGTGCACGGAGTGCCTCTTCGCTGACTCCCGGATGCTGTTCCCGCAGTGCTTCCATCGTGATGGGCTGTGTCTTGGTGGTGTGTGCTGTTGCGCTGGCTTCGACAGTTTTGCTGGCAGCGGTCACGGCTGCGGCGAGGCCACGGACGCGTCGGAGGTCGTTGGTGGCTTTGTGCATGTCGTGGATGGCGCGTGCGGTCTGAGCGAGTTGCCGGAACATCAGGGCGTAGGCTGCCCGATCACTCTTGGAGGTGGCTGCCAACAGGATCATTGTTGCGCCGCGGGCCGAGGGCAGGGAGACCGCCGGCCGCGTCGGGTAGCGGCGGAGCTGCGCTGATTTGGACAGCTCGCGTGCGGCGTCGGCCAGTGGCCCGGGGGTGGGTTCGATGCGCTTGGACCATGCACCGAAAGCGGCGGATGTTTCGCGGGCGGCCTGCGCCCAGGCGGCGTGGTCGCTGTGCGGGGTGGTGGACAGTTTCTCGCGGAGAGTACTGACGTCTTTGGCGTACTTGCTCCACAGTTCCGCGGAGGGCTGCAGTGTCTCCCTGCCCGGTGCGACGGGGCGGCGGTTGCGGGCTGCGGCGTTCCATTCCGCGACGGCCGCGGTTGCAGTTTCGGGGGTGCTTTCCCATTCACTGCGGAGTTTGGGCAGGGCCAGATCGCGGCCCAGGGAGTTGCCGCCGAACCAGACGGCCCGCTCCCCCTTGCGTGGCCGTTCTGCGACAGAGTATCCGGTCACGACGTCGGTTCGGCCGGCAGCGTAGCGGGGCCGTACAAGGAGGCCTTCTTGGCGGGCGCGGCGGACGAACTCGGCTTCGTCCGTTGATGCTGTCGCGCAGGTGCGGACCTTGCGGGCGAGGCTGTGGCGTTCGACCTCGGGCAGTCCCTGGCGGGTGGCTTTGGCTTGTTCCGCGGGGGTGTATCCGCGTTCGGCCCGGACAGCTTCGAGTTCGGTGAGTCCGTACTTTTTCTCCAGTGCCCGGGCGACCTGTTGGGACTTGTACTTGCTCTTCCAGCTGTTCCATTTGGTGCCGTCGTCGCGGACCATGCTGGCAACGATGTGGATGTGGTCGTTGCCGTTCTTGCTCAGTCCGTGGCGGACGGCAACCCATCGGGCCGGGGCTTTTCCGCCGTCCTCGGTGAAGTCCATGTCCTTCATGAAGTCGTTCGCGATGGCGCCCCACTGCTCATCGGTGAGTTGGCCTTCTTCGGCCGCCAGGCTCAGTGAGCAGTGGAAGACGTGGCCGCCGTCGACCTCGGTCTTGTAGAACTGCTTGGCGCGGTCCAGGGCGTTGGCGATGTCCAGGGCCGCGTCGCGGTTCAGTTCGTTGTCGTCGTGCCACGCCATGAGCGCGGAGTCACCGGCAACGAGGTGCGGTTCCTCGTGTTCGTTGGCACGTCCCGGGCCGGCGAGGTAGATCATCAGGCCCGCCATGCGGTCGCCCTGGGTGATGTTTGGAATCAAGCCTGGATCACCGGCCGGCCATGTCAGCGAGCATGCGGTCGATGCGGATGATGACGCTCTTGGCGTGCGCAATCGCGGGCGCCGCATCAGGCGGTACTTCACCCGTTGAGTTGGCGTGCCGGGCGATCTGGTTGATGTTGTTCGCCACGGACCCGATCAGGCGCTGAAGGTTCGAAAGCTGCATGAACTGATCACGCCGCTCCGACGGGCTTTCGCTGTCCTCGTTCAACGCTGCTTCGATCAGGAGCCGCGGGATCGTGACGCGGTGCTTCTCGGCCAGGGCCAGCAGCTGGGCCTCTTCTTCGGGGCTGACCTTGACCTCGTGACGGTGCATCCTGCCACCGTCAACGTTCGCGCGGCGGCGGCGGGACTTCCAACCGGCAAAGCCGCTACCTTCACTCAACTATTCCGCCCCTCCCCTACCTTGCCAGCGCAGCGACCCGGAACACCCGGGACCAGACACCAGTCTGCCGCGACCGGAACGCAGTTCCCGGGAGCGACACGAACTTAGCCCAGCTAAGTCTCCAGCTTGCTCCGCCGAAGTCGGCTCCCGCTCTTTTCGTGCCTTTGGTGCCTTGCCGGTCGGGAAGTGGCACGCCGCTGCGCGTCGCTGCCCGAAAAGCAGGTCGCCCTGTGGTTACGGTGGGTGCATGCCAACCATTGATATTGAACAGACCCGCAATCAGGCCCGCGCCCTTCTGGACTCGCGTATCGAGTCCGTCACGAACCTGGTCAAGGCCAGGCAGCGGATCACTGACCTGCGCGATCAGCTCGCCGACGCCGAGCGTGAAGACAAGCGCGCCTACGTGCGCGCTACTAAAGACGGGTGGAGCCCCGAGGAGCTGAAGAAGCTCGGTCTGGAATCCGGCGCCGCAGCGCGTCGCCGGAAGCCGGCCACTACACGGACTTCGGACGACAGTTCCCCGTCCTCTGACGACGGGGTTGCCGGGGCCGAGTAGTTTGCCCCTCGCCCACTTGTGCACGGCAAAAGCCCAACCGCTCCGCTGCTTTTCCCGCACCCAAGTGGACGACGGGACCCGTCGGACCACCTGCACACAACCACCACGTCACCGCATGTGCCCACGTCGCCCTTAGGCGAGCGGTGGCTGTGCACAGCCTCTGTTGGGTGCGGGGTCGGGACGGGACGGTTTTCCTGGGCAGACCTCGCCGCTGCCGTCCCAGCTCCGGGACGTGGCCGGGTCTTTTCGGCCGGGAGCACACATGGTTAAGGCTCCGCACCAGTTGGGGTGCGGAGCCTTTTGCTGTCTCTGCAGCGACGTGTCTAAATCTTTGCCGCAACGCAGCGCGTGCGTTCTGCCTGGTTGTGCGCGGCGTCTGTGGTTTAAACAAAAACAGGCCGGCTGGAGGGTCGGCCTGTCTTCGCTCCTCGGACAAAGGAGATCTTGCAAACTCAGCGTAGCTGAGCATGTTTCCGTGAACCCAGTTGCGCGGGGAAACCCCGCTGTTTGTGACAGCGCGGCACGAGGTAAGGGCATGGGGTAGTCGCGGTGAACGGCGGTCCGCCGCTGGTGAGTGACTGCTGTGGTTCGCCCTGGGCGGCGGACCGCCCGACTTCTGGAAGGCTCCGTGCCCTGGTGTCGTGAGTATGGTGGTGGCCTTGCCGGGCGGTGCGACAGATGACGCCCGGCAAGGCGGTACCAGTTTAGGCGGCGTCGGCCTCGGCTGGCTTGCCGCTGTCGAGGATGATCTTTTCAGTCTCACTGGCGGTGTAACCCCACAGAACCAGCTGGTTCAGGTAGTCCCGGTGGGTCTGGCTCGGGGACCGCCACGAGTCCTTGGCGATCGTCTTTTCATACCCTGCGCACACCAGCGCGATCAGGGAAAACTCCGGACGCGTCGTCGTCTTGGCGACGTGCTCCCGGAGCGGGTTCCACGCCCAGGCGTTGGACTCTTCGACCTTCGCCCCGACCATCTCAGCCGCCACCTTTCCGTCATAGCCGCTGGCCGTTTCCGGGTGGTGCGTGATGGCATGCACGGTGAAGTACTGCCAGCCCTTCGGGGCCTGCTTCCGTGCCAGCAGGTTCTTGACCCATTCACGCCTCACCACAGTTGCGGACTGCATCAGCTTATTGTTCTTGATCAGGGTCTTCCGTTCGGCTTTCTGCTCCTCGGTCATCGGACCCTTCGGGGCCGACGACGTTCCGTAGCCGCTGTAGTAGCGCAGTGTGAAGCCGAGATCTTTCCATCCCGTCACCACGGCGACGGCGGAGTGCTCGCCCCGGTAATCCGTTTCGATGTAGACGGCGTTACCGTCCTCGTCCGTGGCCGGTTCCCCGTCCACCCTTTTGAGGGACGTGACACGGAGTGTTTCGCTGTCCTCCCCGTAGCCGCATTCGGGAACGACGATGGTTCCGGCCGCTTCCAGCTCCGCGGTGAGTGCGGCCAGCGTGGCGGCGCGGTCGCGCTTGTCCCGCAACTGCTGGGTGACATGCAGGAGCATGTCGGGTTCGTCCATGATGACCGACTCCAGCTCCTCGGTCGCGTCCTCATCGCCTTCGAACTCGGCCAGAATCAGGGCCTCTTCGATGGTGTAGCCCTTGCCCAGGGCGGCGGCCCCGGTGTCGGTGGACTTGGCCTTCAGGGCAGATTCTATAGTGGTCTTGGTGCGTCCGGTCTTCTTCGCGATCGCGGCCGCCGAGACACCGATCAGGGACAACTGGTGGTACGCCTCGGCCTCGTCCGCTTCAGTGAGTTCGGCGCGCTGGATGTTCTCCACCACCTGCGTCACGATGCGCTCTGCTTCCTCGGGGCTGTCGATGATCATCACAGGGATAGCCTCGCGCCCTGCCTCCACGGCGGCGCGGGTGCGGCGCTGGCCCATCAACACATGCACGGTACCGTCGTCCTTGCGGTGGGCGATCACCGGTTCCATCACGCCGTGTTCCTTGATGCTGGCAATGAAATCCGGAGTCAGTGCGGCGTCCTTGCGGACGTTCACGTCAACAGTCAGGGTTGCCGGGTTGAGCATTTCAAGCGTGGGTGTTGCAATCATGAATGTATGTCCTTCTTGTCCGAGAAGTGGGGTGGGTGGGGCGGCAATGGTGACCGGCCAGCTCCCCCCGTTGTTTTTTGGTTGCTGGCAAGCTTGCTTGCTCGGCGGCCGACGGAGGCCTGTCTACCCGTGAGGGCAAGGGCAGAAAAATCTTGCGGGATCCGAGCGTGCGAGGATCCCTGGCTAAAGAATTTTCGGCACGCAGGCCCCGGTGGAGCCTGCGGAACCGGGGCTAGACAGGCTGGAGCGGACGCCTAAAATCCGCAGGACAGCAACCAGAAAACGTCGTAGACAAGACCGGTGATGACGGGCAGGAGCTCTGCGACGGACCGGCAGCACCCAACAGCCGGCCGCGCCAGCGGACGCCCATTCTGGGGTGAGCTCTGCGAACATTTTCTTCTCCGACCGCCATAACGTACGGGCCGTTCGTGGCACCTTGGTTTGCCGCCGGCGGCAGCTGCACCGCACCCTGGTTCTTGCGGATGGCGGTCCGCCGCCGGCGACCCCAGCACAAGCCGCCCCGGGAGCGGCGGACCGCCCGCGGTGACCGGCCCCGAAAGGCCGGCCACCCTTCGGGCCTAGCTGGCGAGCAGCTCGGTCAGTTCGGCCGCGTCAGTCACCAGCGCAGCGGTCCCTTCCTTCAGAAGCCGGTGGCATCCTGCCGAGTTGGCGCTGTGCACGCTGCCCGGAACTGCTGCGACGTGCCGGGCGATCGTTTCGGCGTGGTGCGCGGTGTTCAGCGCACCGGAACGCCACCGCGCTTCCACCACACACGTCACCCCTGCCAGTGCTGCAATGATTCTGTTTCTCTGCAGAAAACGGGCCCTTGAAGGTGCGGTTCCTGGAGGCAGCTCCGACAGCGTCAATCCGATGGCGCGGATCGCCGCCGCGAGGTCCGCGTTCCCGGACGGGTAGTCCCGGTCAAGGCCTCCGGCCAGCACCGCGATGGTCGCCGGACCGTCGCCCTGGCTTCCGGCCAGCGCGGCGCGGTGGGCGTGCGCGTCGATGCCGTAGGCAAGTCCTGAGATCACGCAGATTCCTCGCTGCGCCAGCCCATAGGCGATGTCGCCGGTGACGGCCGCGCCGTAGCTGGTGCTGTCCGGTGAACCGGTCAGCGCGGCGCACCGGGACGGTGCCGGGATCCCTTTCCCGATGTCGCCCCGGTACCAAAGCCCATAGGGTGCGTCGGGCAGGTCGTCCAGCCCTGTCGGCCAGTGCTCATCCCCCGGGACCAGAAAACCGCCGCCCAGCCGCTCGATGGCGGCCAGATCAGCCTCTGCCGCGTGGGTGTCGAACTCGCGGGGGTGCGGCGCCCAACGGCTCAGCCCTTCGGCCAGTTCCTCGGCCGTGACGTCCCAGAACGGGAACACCGGGCGTGCTCCAAGGGCCATCCTGTAGGCGGCGTGCGCGCCATGGCAGGCAACAAGGGCGCGGGCTACAAGGTCAGTCGGCGCGAACATCCGGGTCAACGCGGCGCGTGCAATGCGGTTTTCGTCAGTCATGGTGGTGTTCCTTCTTGTCCGAGAAGTGGGGTGGGTGGGGCGGCAATGGTGACCGGCCAGCTCCCCTGCTCCCCCCGTTGTTTTTTGGTTGCTGGCAAGCTTGCTTGCTCGGCGGCCGACGGAGGCCTGTCTACCCGTGAGGGCAAGGGCAGAAAAATCTTGCGGGATCCGAGCGTGCGAGGATCCCTGGCTAAAGAATTTTCGGCACGCAGGCCCCGGTGGAGCCTGCGGAACCGGGGCTAGACAGGCTGGAGCGGACGCCTAAAATCCGCAGGACAGCAACCAGAAAACGTCGTAGACAAACCAGGTCAGGGGTGTCCGGAGCTCTGCGACGGCGCACCCTGGACCCAACAGCCGGCCGGCCGCGCCAGCGGACGCCCATTCTCTGGTTGAAGCGCAGCGCAAACCAGTGCGAGCCCTGCGAGCATGCCCTTCCCCCGGGCCACCGATCCGCCCGGGCCGACCACTCCCCTATCGCTTACGCTTTCCTGCCCTGCTTAGGGTGGGGGCATGACTGATCCGGCGCCGCGCCCGAGCCGCCCTCACAGGATGCTGCGGATCCTGGCTGTGGTCTTCACGGTTGCCGCAGCCGGATCACTGGTGCTGGTGGCCGTGGACCTAACCATCGGTCGGCCTGCTTCGGGCGATGTTTTCATCGCGTTCCTCAACAGTGTGGCGGCCGTGACGCTGTGGCGATGGAGATCTGAAAACGAGCGGACATGACGAAAGGCCGGCACGTAGGCCGGCCTTTCGCGGTTTTTCCTCGGACAAAGGAAATCTGTGGTGCAGCGTCCTTGCTGCCTGGTGCTAGAAGTTGTGGTATTCCCGGGCGTGGCCAACGTCGATGGGCCCGGTCTTGTCGCCGGCGGTGAGCAGCTGCAGCTCGAGAATGTCCTCGGCGAAGCTTGCGTCGGCAGCCGGCTGGTCGTCCTCGGTCAGGATGTATTCGTGTCCCACAGTCGCGTGCCCTCCCGTTTGTGATGCTTCATGCCCACTGTAGTCCGGGATCCTGCATGTTCACTGAATGCGGGGCTCGCCCGCGTCAGCGGGATCGGCGGCCGGAGGAGCGAATGCGGGGGAGGCCGCCCCGCCACCGGAAGAGGCCGGGCCGGATCCCTCAAGGGTGATCCGTCCCGGCCTCTGGTGGTTCTTAGATCAGGCGGCGGTTGTAGGACATGTGCTCGTTCCGGGCGACGTCGGCGATGTGGCCGTTGTTGATCAGTTCCCGCAGCAACACCGCGAGCCGGAAACCGGAAGCGTCCTCGGCTGCGAGTTTCAGGTAGCGGTCGGCCTGGCTTCCGTGGCCCTTGAGCCATTCCAACCAGCCCATCAGGGTCAGCATGGGTGCCCGCTGTCCGGCCGGGACGACCTTCATCAGCTCGAAGGCGATAGCTTCGGCGCGGTCCACGCGTGCCCAGTCGGGGCGCCCGGTGAATTTGCCGGTCAGGACGTCGCCGAAGCTGCCGTTGTGGGTGGTGATGGTGTCCCGGAACAGGTAGTCACGGATGTGCCGGTGCTGGAATGCCGCCGCCAGTGCACGGGCGGTTTCGGTGTCAGGCATTCCATCCGCGTCCAGGACCGCCTGCCACGTCAGGCAGGCCATTTCGAGGTCCTCGAAAGTTCCCTCGGGCGCTTCCACCGGAAGTGCCCACCTGTCCAGCAGCGCGGGGTTGTACACGTCGATGTCGGTAGCTGAGCCGAAGTAGGTCAGCGTCGCGTTGGCCTGGCTGTCCTTGATAGCGTCCAGCGGGTTCTTCTCGGCGGTGCCGTAGGTTCCCCAGTGGGCGCTGGTGACCAGCAGGACCTGCCGCACAGGCATCCGGGCCGTCGCCAGCTCGATGCTCAGTGCCGCGACGTGCTCCGCGTAGGGGAACGGGCCGTCGCCGCCGGTTTCGTCGGTGTAGACGATGACGTAGCTGGCCGTGGCCTTTTCATCGTTGGCGGCGTAGGTGGTCATCATCTGCGCGTAGTCCAGCGGCACGGACGCGGCCGGTGCGTGCATCCGCAAGGTCGCGCCCAAGGTGTTCCCGCGTGCGGTGAGCACCACGAAGGATTCCTTCGGCTGGTTGCCCAGCAGGTGCGGGACGGTGGCGATCAGGTCAGCGGGACCGGTGATGGTCAGTTTTTCAGTCATAGTGGTGTTCCTTCTTGTCCGAGAAGTGGGGTGGGTGGGGCGGCTCGTGGTGACCGGCCAGCTCCCCATCTCCCCCCGTTGTTTTTTGGTTGCTGGCAAGCTTGCTTGCTCGGCGGCCGACGGAGGCCTGTCTACCCGCCAGGGCAAGGGCAGAAAAATCTTGCGGGATCCGAGCGTGCGAGGATCCCTGGCTAAAGAATTTTCGGCACGCAGGCCCCGGTGGAGCCTGCGGAACCGGGGCTAGACAGGCTGGAGCGGACGCCTAAAATCCGCAGGACAGCAACAAAAAAACGCTTGTAAACAACAGGGCCAGGGTGTCCGGAGCTCTGCGACGGCGCACCCTGGACCCAACAGCCGGCCGCGCCAGCGGACGCCCAACAACTGGTTGAAGCGCAGCGCAAACCAGTGCGAGCCCTGCGAGCATGCCCTTACCCTGGCCACCGACCCGCCCGGGCCGGCCACTCCCCCAGGCTTGCCGCCGACACCAGGTGATCCGCCCGGGGCTGTTGGCGGGAACGGCGGTCCGCCGCCGGCGACCACCAACCAAAGCCAGCCAGGGGCGGCGGACCGCCCGCGCACCTTGGGCAGGTACAGGCAGCAATGACGAGGACTCACTTACTCATTTGAGTAGGTGAATAAGTAAGTCCCCGTCCGGCATTAGGTCATTGTGGGCCGGTGCTCCGGTGAGAACAGGACGGCCACGAGTTCGTTGTGCCAATCCAGTGCGGCGTACTGCCGGGTCACGTCCAGCAACCCAGGATCGACGCGGGCGTCGTTGGCCACTGCTTCAGCCATGCCGCGTACCTGCGCGGCGAGGTCTTTCGCGGCGGCCGCGCTGTAGGTGACTGGAGATTTTTCAACGAGCTTGGCGAGGGTTTCGAGGAACACCACGGTCTGCGCGGTGTTTTCGGTGATGCGGCTGGTTTCGGTCATGGTGCTTGTCCTTTGGTGAAGATGGCCGGGGCCTTGCCGGGCGGGGTTTCCGCCCGGCAAGGGGTTCCGGTGGTTAGGCGGCGGGGACGGCGTAGGGCATGCGGTACCGGCTGGGCAGTTCGGCGGCGGCTTCGGGCAGGTCTTCCGGGCCGTGGGCCTGTCCGTTCTTCCAGTGGAAGAACGCTTGTTCGCTGATCGCGTCCCAGAACCTGGCTTTGGTCCGGTAGTACGTGCAGGTCACGTCGCCCTCGCAGTACGTGGCCATGCCGAACAGGTTGCCGATGGCATCGGCGGTGCGGATTCCGGCGATCATGACGTAGGGCCATTGGCCCAGGTCCCAGCCGTCGTGCCCCCAGCTGGGGATCACGGCCCAGCCGTGTTCGCCGATGAGTTCCATCCAGTCGTAGCCGCCGTTCATGTGGTAATCCCCGAGGACGGTGACGCCGTCGATGGTCTCGCCGGTGTCGGCTGTGGTCACGGTCTGGGTGGTGATTGCGTTCATTGGTGGTGTTCCTTCTTGTCCGAGAAGTGGGGTGGGTGGGGCGGCAATGGTGACCGGCCAGCTCCCCTGCTCCCCCCGTTGTTTTTTGGTTGCTGGCAAGCTTGCTTGCTCGGCGGCCGACGGAGGCCTGTCTACCCGTGAGGGCAAGGGCAGAAAAATCTTGCGGGATCCGAGCGTGCGAGGATCCCTGGCTAAAGAATTTTCGGCACGCAGGCCCCGGTGGAGCCTGCGGAACCGGGGCTAGACAGGCTGGAGCGGACGCCTAAAATCCGCAGGACAGCAACCAGAAAACGCTTGTAAACAACAGGGCCAGGGTGTCCGGAGCTCTGCGACGGCGCACCCTGGACCCAACAGCCGGCCGCGCCAGCGGACGCCCAACAACTGGTTGAAGCGCAGCGCAAACCAGGCTTTGCGGGCGTAAAGTGAGAGTGTCCTCCGTCACCGGCTGTTCCCCCCAGTTGGCCGGTGACGGCAGGGCCTGAAACTCCCACGTAATCTGGTCGATGTGGCATGCTCGAAGATGTAAGCAGCAGGATGTTTACACAGCAGAGGGCCGGCATTCCTTGGAATGCTGGCCCTCTGTCTTGGTCAAAAGAACTCACTGGCGTTGATACGGTGGAAGGGTCCCGCCAGGGCAGGCCGTCCCCCCAATGCGACCCCCCGGGCGGGACATTCATTCATTTCAGAAGGGGGTTAGCCGTGGGTCTGAGGAGCTTGTTCGGCAGACGTCAGAAAGCAACGGCCAGAACGATTGCTGCCCCGATTGCGGTGAGCGAGCCGGCGACGGAAGAGCCGCTAACCCCTGAGGAGCTGTCAGAGCTGCAGGAGGCATGGGCAGAACTCGCCGAAGCGGCTAAAGATTCCGGGGCGAAAAGCGTCCACGCCTGTACCCGTAACGGCAAGCCCTGGCAGGAAGACCCCGCGGCCGTGCGCAGTATGGCGGCCTTGCTGCGGCGCGTACGGGATGAGGACACAACGCCCGGCACCGAACCGACCGGGTAGGGCCGGGCCGGCTCTGGTCGCGTGGCCCGGCCTGCGCCGGTTTAGGTTTCCTGGTCCTTCCGGACCTTGGTGATGGCGCGGTAGGCGGTGATGGATGCGCCCAGCGCTGCCAGCGAGAGCACGAAATTCACGATCGTCAGTGGTTCCATGACGGTTTCCTTATCGTTGAGTTGAACCTAGGCTAAGAAGGAGCCCGGTGGCCGCAGCCATTCACGGTCACGACCACCGGACTTTGAGTAGCAGCTACACCTTCCTTGCTTTACGCTTACGCTTCCGAGTGCCAGCTCGGGAGCGTTTGCTCTTTAAGAGCGCGTTCCGCGTGGAAAGCAGAGCGATGACCGCTGTCGCCAGGCTCACGACCGAAGCCGCGAGCCTGACCCTTTCGTCGATGCTCAAGTAGCCACCTCCTTCCTCCCCCGCCGTGCGAGGCCCCCACTGCCGCAGCCGGTCGAGGGTGGGCCGTCAACCCCGAAGAGCGTACGGGCAGGTCCGCGAAGTAAGGGAGCGCAGCGACCGCGTGGACCTGGACGGGAGCGTGGTTTGACGGGTCGGGCCCCCGGACGGCTACGATCAGTGGCCTTGTACGGAGAACAACCCAGCCACATGTAAGGCAAAACAAGTTTTTACAGGCCGGAGCGCAGCGCAGGACCGGTACCTGAGTGGAGCGCAGCGGAGCCCAGGGGCTTGAGGGAACGGGTTATGCCCACTGGCGGGCAGGTGGAGCCCTCCGCACAGCTCAGGCTGTCCCCATTGGCCGTGCAACCCGTTCTTTGTCGTACCCCTCCCCCACAATGAAACCTGCGGCTTAGACGGCCGCTTTTGTTGGCGTGTCTATTCGAATATATGTTCTAAGGTTGTGTTATGGGACCGGAGCAAGCTGCCGCGCTGCAGGCGCAGTACGCGCGCCGTGCCGGCCCGATCGGGCTGACCGTGGAAGAGCTCGATTTCGAGCACTTCCCGGCCAAGAACGGGTACCCCGGCATTCCGGTGAAGGCGTGGATCCGGTTCCCGAACTGCGCGGAACTCGTAGACGGTGAAGTGTTTGCCTGGACGGCGAAGGCGGCCGAAGTGACGTGGAAGGACGGGCCGGTCACGTACCGGACCTGGGTGTGGAGTTCGGCGGTCACCCGCCGGGAAGAAATGATGAACAGGAATTTGGGAGAGCGGACCAGCCGTGACAGCAACAGTAAGTGAAACAACCCTCAACGCCCCCATGGACGTCCGCTTCACCGCGGCCGGCACTCCCCTGGCCGTCCGCTACGACGGACGCGTCTGGGCAGTAGCGGCAGAGCCGCTGCACTGGTTCACCAGGGACTCCTGGTGGGAAACACAGCGGACAGTTCCCGTCGGCGCGGGGAACGTCGTTGATATCGAGCACTGGCGGCTCCAGGTCCGCCTCGGATCCTCGACGTCCGCGCTGCGGACCTTCGAGCTGCGCCGGGATCCGCTGTCGGAGCAGTGGCTGCTTGAGTCTATTACCGATAACTAGCGCCGAGGCTTCGCACACGCGCCGACTATTCGAAGGACTTTCTCCCTTGGCTTCTTGGCGGTGCGTGCACCCGACCTATCCAAGCAGCGGCTGGCAGCGTACACGTGTCGATTCTCGAGTTGGCTACGGGGTCCGGCATCCTTGGAGTGATTGAAAGATTCGATAACTAGGCAGTCCGCAGTGCGGGAACAGCGCCAAATTGGGGGGACGCAGATGGTGACGGAAGAAATCTCCGTAAACCTTGGAGAGGCAACTCCAAGACGGCTGCTGGTGAATTGGGCTAATGGGCAAGATGCCTGGGTACGGGTACTCACTGCTGAGACGATCCTTTCTCGCAAAGAACTGAGTGACGATGCGCTGTCCAAAATCTACTCAGTCTTTCTTGCCGAGAAGGGCCTCTCGGATCTACCGATGCCGGAAGTTTCTAAACTTGAGCTCGAAATCGTAGAAGCAACTGACGAAGACAGCTTAGAGCTAGCAGAAATCCGCGAAGTCAAGGGCGTGAACGCGCTTGCCGCGGACCAGGTTTTGGCGTTTGACTCCGACCTGACGATCCTGTTCGGACAAAATGGTTCTGGCAAAACAGGATATTCGCGCATCTTGAAGCGCATTTCCGCAGTCCGAACACCTGAAGACATACTTCCCAATGCCCACGCGTCGGATGGCGCTACACCCCCTCCTCCTTCGGCATGTATCGAGTACCGTCAGTCGGGCGAAGAGAAAACGGCGATATGGAAGAACGAACCGGGCCTTACTCCTTTTACACGCATTAGTGTGTTCGATGCAGAAGCAGTCTCCCTACATATCGACAGTGAGCTGGGCTATGTCTTCACACCCGCTGAGCTGGCATTGTTTTCTTACGTCGCAAAGGGGCTCCAAGGCGTTCAACAACGGATTGCCGCTGAAGTTGCGGCGTTGAAGCCCGGAACAAACTCGCTACTGGCACGATTCGCCCGAGAAACCACGGTGTACCCGGTCATTGAGACTTTGGGGGCAACGACCGATCTAACAGAGCTGTCGATGCTGGCGACCGTCCCTGAGGATGCCGAGACCCTGCGCGAAGACCTTCAAAGCGAATTGAGCGCCCTCCGCGCAAACACCCTCGATGCACTGGTGGCCAATGCGCAGCAATCTCAGGGTGATCTTGCTCGGCTACACCGCGTAGTTGTTGCGATTCAAAGCTTTGATGCAGCTAGATATGAAAGTGCGCTGGCAGAACTAGCGGCGGCAGAGCAACGGCGACGTGAGGCACGGGAGCAGCTGTTTTCTCCAACCGAGCTTCTAGGCGATCCGGACGAAGAATGGCAAAAGTTCGTTGTTGCCGGCGACGCCTACCGCCGCCACTTGGAGAAAGTCCAATATCCCGAGGATGGTGATCCATGCCTGTACTGCATGCAAGAACTCAGCCCCGCCGCTCTTAGTCTATTGAACCGCTACCGCACTTTTCTCGATGAGACTGTCCTCCAGCAGGTAGTACAAACTCGGAAGGCTCTGCAGGCTGCGAGGCTCACCATTGACGCAACCGAGCTAACGCAGGCGCTGCAATATTCGACAGCTCAGGGCGAAGTTGAGCAGACATCCAAATGGGCCACCGAAGCAGTAACTCTTCTGACCAATGCCCGAACAACTATCGAGGAGACGGCCAAGGAACGACCCATTAGCAACCCGACGATGCCCGAAAAAGCGGGGAGCTTGGCCCGTGACGTCGCCTCACTTCTATCGGTCGCAACCGATACCCACACGAAGTTAGCTGACGACAGAGCCAACGCGGAGACTCTCTTGGTGAGGAAACAGAGAGAGCTCGTCGAACTCGAGGCTCGTATGGAACTCCAGAATAGTCTCGACGCCGCTCGAGCCTACGTTCAGCGTGCAAAGAGGGCACAGCAGCTGGAGAAGCTATCTCGTTCGATATCCAGCGGTGCATCAAAGCAATTGACGGTACAGTCGAAGCTAGCCAGCGAGGACCTGGTAAATAAAAATTTTGAGGCACTGTTCATTGATGAATGCAGGCGTTTAAGGGCACCGAAAGTTGCCCTAAGTTTTCAAGGTAGAAGCGGTAGAGCCGAGCGAAAGAAGGCCGTCGCTAACTACCGGCCGTCTTCCATACTTTCCGAAGGCGAACAGAAGGTCCTAGCTATCGCTGACTTTCTTGCTGAAAGCCGTATGAGGGGTACGAAGGCGCCCCTTGTGTTCGATGATCCCGTGACCAGTCTCGACTACCGCCGTCTTGATGAAGTTGCAGCCCGGATACAGCAGCTTTCGGAACGCCACCAGGTAATAGTGCTAACTCACAACATCATGTTTGCCTCGGCCCTGATTTCGGAGCGGCAAAACAAGAAGCTTCGGGTCAAGGTTTACGAGGTCAGGGATGGCGGAGCTGCCAAGGGCATTCTCGCTCCCGATGTCGAGCCGCGGTTCGACACGCCTGCGGACCTTGCCAAAAGAGTCAACACAAAACTTCAGACCATTCCTCGGGCGGAACCTGTTTTACAGGACGCCCTAATCAAAGAAACCTACGATTTGATTCGAGCATGGTGCGAGGCCTTCGTTGAGCAAGAGCTCCTTCAAAACGTCACGCAACGCTATCGCGCAAATATCATGATGACTCGTCTAGCAAAGATCGACACCACCCGATTCGATGCAGCGGTCGAAGTAATCGCTCCTTTGTTTGGGCGAGCTTGTGACCGAATGACCGGGCACTCACACGCAGCTGAGTACATGAGCACGAAGCCCACAATTACCGACCTGCAGGAAGACTGGGAAGCCGCTAAGGCCGCCCGGGCGGCCTACATAGCCAGCTAGCAAGCACCTACGAGGAGCTGCTCAAGGCACTACTGAGGGAAAACTTGTTTAACAAAGAAGAACGTCTCCAGGCCGCGTTCTCAGACGCCGAAGCCACAGCGAGAGTCGCCGCTTTTCGCATCAGCAAGAAGGACTTGGCAACCTACAGCACAGAGTCTCTGATTGACAGCGTATTCACGGAGTGTGCTTTGGGCTTGGTGGAAGTCAAGCTTGACTACATCTGGCATAACTCTGAAGTGTCACCGTCATACATCACTGAAACGTCCTCTTATGCCGAGATAACACTTTATGCAAAATGCAATGAGTCCAGCAAGTACATCGGAGATTTAACGAAGACATTCGTGCAGGGAACCTCGAGCCGCACGTCGTCAACGTGGGTAATCAGCAGGATTTACAGCGCCCCTTCCGATGCGGATGACCTGGTCCTGGTTGCTAGCTATAAAGCAGAGTTTGAGAGTGATATCCGCGCGGACGCCGCTGAGTGCAACATGAAAATCAGTGAGCACAGAGACCGCCTCCGCACTATGGTCACTCAGATCATCACCGATCGGGCGATGAAACTAGAAAGCATCAACAAAGCTGCCCTGGCTGCGAACATACATCTGACGCCGGCTCCAGATCCAATCATCATTCCGATTGAACCTAAAGCGTTGAACATGGCCACCTTGCAGAGGCGTCAAGCTGCAGGCGCCCAAGTGGCCATGTTGGCCGCCGAAAGCGCGGATGAACTTGTCAACACGATAAGGTCCTTTGCGTTAGCCCTGGAGCGGCAACCCGTTCTCGCGGGGGCATTGGCGACCAAAGATGAAGAAGCGCTTCGCGACATACTTCTCTTCATCCTGAACTCCCAGTGGAAGGGCGCGGTCACCGGGGAGACCTTTGTGGGCCGGGGAAAAACAGACCTTTGCTTCCGCTGGGAAAACGCCGATGCGTTCATCGGCGAATGCAAAATGTGGAATGGCCCCAAAGCTTTTACTCGCGGTATCAATCAACTGCTGGGATACACCGTCTGGCGGGACACCAGAGCTGGACTAATTCTGTTCGTAAAGAACAAACGCGATGTCACAGCTGCTATCGAGTCTGCTGCGGAGTGCATCAGGAGCCATCCCAACTTCATAAGCACCGGGCGCGCTGAGCAGGAGTTCATCATCCACTCAGAACACGACGCCGAACGGTACATTCACCTGTCCCTGATTACTGTCCACATTCAATCCCCCTACGACGACGCCCCCGGCGCAGAAAATAGCACTGCCTGACGTGGCGCCCTTAGAGTTCCCGACCCGGGTCCTACTCACTCTGCTTCGGCTGGGCTGTGGTCGATCCGCCGTAACTTCCTTATCCGACTAAAACAGACCCGGATCGCCAAGCCTGCTGTAATCGGGCTTTCTGGCGGCGGCCGTGGACGGCCAGGTAGTCCCTGACGAGAGATCATCACGGCTGACGAGAGGTCCCGCGAGAATTTCGTTCAGAAGCTTTTCTTGGTCCTCTTGCAGATCGACGACTCGGGTGAGGACTGTCAGCAGGTCTGTGAACTCTGTTGTCCACTCGGAGGGCCAAGTCTGGACCGTAATATCGTCGAGAGGACTGGTCTTCTTTCCTCCCGGGTTTCTCTTCCGGTAGTTGAACCACGATTTGAGGATATTTTTACCGCCGACTGAGTAGTCATAAACATCTTTTGCGACTGGCCCCCAAGAGCCTTCTCCCAGCCAGACGGTTCCCGTAGTCCCGTCCGGAAGGGACTCGTCGAGTACAAATCGCATGTCTTCAGGAAGGTCCGTGACTGGGGTT
Organism: Arthrobacter sp. D3-16; assembly: GCF_054408515.1. Lineage (NCBI taxonomy): Bacteria > Bacillati > Actinomycetota > Actinomycetes > Micrococcales > Micrococcaceae > Arthrobacter > Arthrobacter sp. D3-16. The sequence continues at coordinate 153,992 of NZ_CP096438.1, forward strand.
TTGGACAGAGGCTGACGAATGTGGCCAGCTGGAAAACGGACGTCCTTCGCCGGCCGTCCGGCATTTGCGTCAACCATGGCTTCTCCATAGGAGTGCAACCAAACGAGTTCACGACCGAGAGCAATGGCCCGATCGAAAAGCTCCTTGTCGGCGGTCATGGGTACTCGAATGCCGGGTGTTGTCAGCTCCTTGGAGAATGTGCTCGTGAATCCAGAGTGGGAGACCACGCCAGCAACGTAAGCCAGGATGTCCTCGGCCTGGAGGTCATCCTTACCAATTGCAGTGCCAAGTGTGGCAAGAATGCCATTGGCCAAGTTAGGTCGACCGTTCGGGTGGAGGAAAGGCAGAGCCCTTCCTCCCTCGCTGCCGCGGAAGTAGTTGAGTTCGGGAAGGAGCGACGTGAAGACGATCCCAGGGCCGGACGTAACGGGTTTGGAATGCTGTTCGATGACGAAAACTTGGCCTCGAATCCGGGCGTCCCAAAGTGGGGGGCGGGCCATGTCGAGCACCCTGTTATCGGCCAATACCCATTGCCGGTCGAAGGATCTGTAACCCACTCTGACGGACTTGGTGCCGCCGAGGGTGGCGGCCCGCAGTGCTGAGTCTTCCTGTGCAGTGTCGGCGCCGGTTAGAGGTTTGACGACCTTATCCAGATTCCGATCCCTGGTCGTCTTCAACATCGCTGATTTAGTGTCTGCGTCCGACTCTCCTATGAGTCTCGTCCACCTTGCCGTTAGGACTTCCCGTGCCGGGCTGAATGGCCATGTTCGGTTGCCGGTTACTCCGGGTGAGGACCACGGAAAGACGTCATTGAGAGCTGGAAAAGTGTCCCACAACGACTCAGGAGCGGGAAAGAATGAGGACATCCAAGCTGTTCGGGCTTTCTTCCAGCCATCGCCGTCCACGGTGAGCTCGGATAACTTACTGAATTTTTCCGCACGGGTACCGTCAACCGTTCGATAGTGAATTTCAGCCGGTTCGTCAGTTGACGTACCGGATCGCCGAACGAAAATTCCAATAGCGAGTGGTTGCTGCACTCCAGGGAAGATACGATTTCGAACGTCGGAACGCTGGCCCTCCGGCGTTAGGTCGATGATCCATCCTTCTGAGCTGCGCCGCCGAAGATACTCGCGCATGGCCGTGAACCCCGGCCCTCCCACATACCCACTTGTGGTGATGAAACAAACAATACCGGCGTCGCCTTCGAGTGCATCGGGCGTGGATTCGAAGACCTTCCAGGTGGCCCACCGCCAAAAGTAGACGTAGAGATTCTTTAGGTTGTGGGCATGCCGTGCCATCTCCGGGTTCCTGAAATCATTCAGGGGGGCACGAATAGCGAGACCCGGGTCGTCCTTTTCTACCCATCCGCCTAAGCCTTCGGCTCGTTCACCGTACGGCGGGTTTCCTATAACGACGGTCACCGGAGTCGTACTTTTGACCACATTTGCCGCGCGCCGGGAAGCAGCAATTCTTTCTAACCCCGAACCCAGCCTTGTCTGTTCAGCTCGCGGATTGTCCAAGGTGTCAGTCACATAGAACTTTAATCCACCCTCCGGCAGCCGGGCTCGTTTCTCCCGAAAGAGATCGGCCGCACGAAGTTCCGCGACAGCGAACGGACCCATCTGAAGCTCAAATCCGATCAGGGATTTGGCAAGAGAGGTTGCTGCCCCGGGCACTGCACCGGCGCCTTCACGCTGTTCGACTCGGTCCAGAGAGCGCTCAATAATGGTATGAAGAAACGTTCCAGTGCCCATTGCTGGATCGATGGTAATGACGCCGTCGTCCAGGAATCCTGCTGGCCGGTCGAGCCTGGTGACAAGAATTTCTTCGGTGAGACGGACCATCTCGTCAACGACTTCTCGCGGCGTGTAGTAAGACCCTGATCGCTTTCGCAGCTCGGGATCGTACTCATCAAGGAAGTTCTCGTAGAGGTGTAGGTACATGTCACGTCGTCCCGAGCGAACGCGTCGCCAGTTCACCGAATCAATAACTCGGACAAGGAGACTCAGGGTTACGGCGAAACCCTCCTGAACGTTGTCCGTTAGAAGTTGGAGAGCGCGGCCCATGAGTGAGTGCTCGGCATCCAGTTCACCGCCCACTTGGTGGAGGCTGCGCCCCTCCAAAGTCATGTTCTCGGTCTTGGCAAGAAGAAGTGCAAAGGTCACCGTTTGTGCATAGCCATCAGCAAATGTGTGGTCATCGGCTTGGGGGAAAAGGAGGTTTCTCCAGTCAGCAGCGAGTCCAGTGAACGGCTGATTCCATGCCGGTGCGCCTTCCGATATCGCACGCTGTTCCTCCGCCAACTGATCCAAGACTTCGCCTCGAAGCAGCCGAGTAAGAGGGGCGATAGCCCGAACCAGGACACCCACACTGTTGATGTCCTCAGGCTTCCAAGAAAGGAAGTGCCGAATTAGCGTCTCAAAGGCTGGAGGGGCGGCCAGCCCAGAACCCGCGTCAGTCAATGAGCCACCTTCAAAGTCAACAGGTGGCACAAACGGTTCGCCGTCGCGGTACAACCTCCATTGCGTTCCATTTGTGTAGATGAGGTTTGGAAGATCCTTTTGCCTGTTCCACTGCTCCAAATCGTGGCCTGTGAATCCTAAAGGATCAATCGACCGGCCAGGTGCTTTTACCTCGACATACCCGATCATTGCCCGATCTACCGAGACGCCGTAGTCCGGCCGCACCCGTCGAGTAGTATCCCTGACCTCATCGTGAAATACGGCTTCCGTGCCGAATACGTTGCCCACTGCCCGAAGTAGGTTCTCCAAAGGACCTCGGATGGCTGCCTCTCGGTCTCCGGGTCCAGCCAGCTTCTCTTTTGAAGCAGCACCGAATTCCGCCACTGCTGCGGCTAAATCCCTTGCAACAGGCGTCATGGAAACCCTTTGTTCGGAGAGGAGGATGTACAAAGAATCAGCTTATCCACGATGTTGACCCGAGCCGGAAGGGAACTGCGGCCCTCAAACCGTTTCTTCCTCATTCACCCATTTGGACTGATGTGAACGAGGGTACGGTCTCCACCAGATGAATGGCAGCAGCCTGCGCTTGTGGCCTCCCGCAACGGTCCCCTACTTCATACCTTTGCCGGCAGAGTTGCGTGTCCCACTTCCTTGGACCTGGGACAGCTCGCTTCCCCGTCCCTGCCCGCCCTCGACCAGGGGCACCAAGGACGCGACGATCAGGGCGGGAGCTGGCTCCCCCCCGCGCGGTGTTGCAACCGAAGCCAACTCCCGGACGGATGTTCCCCCAAACACAGAGTTTCCGAACACCCGACAACGCAAATCCTCCCGGCAGGCGCCAACTCCCGTCAACGCTGCAACCACCACAGCCCCTGGCCTGACATGCCCGCAATCCGCAGTCACAGGCCAGCAATGTCTCGCGGCTTCACAAAAACTTGGAGACCAAGCTACTAATCGATGCTCCACTCGATGTTCAAAACCGATCCCCATAGTGTCGATGTTGGAAAGCCCGCCGGTCCCCCACTGGCGGGCTTTCTTCCACTAACGCTGCTATCTTCCTTAGATTCGGGACACCACCGCAACGACGGCGGGCGAGTCGGCGATGTCGTTGGCTGTGTACGAAGCGGTTTAGGGTCATCTTGTGACAGACGGGCGTTCCAAGAAGAGTGGATGGATCAGCTTCGGTTTGCCCGATGACCGGAAGTCATATTGGGCATATCTGCTGATTGTTGGGCTGGTTGCCGTAGCTCTCGTGAATTTGGGTGATGACCCGGCCAGCGACACGAAGGTTCAAGTTCTCACCGTTCTGGCGCTTGCGCTGACTTCGATGGTTATCTGCTTCTACTGGGCCTTCAGCCTTCAGCGCGCTTCGGTCTCAGTTGTTGACTACATCAAAGGAACGACAGCGTCACGCACGATGCTGTGGTTTTGGGCAGTGTTCGGATCCATATCTGCAGTTGCACCCCTCATCGGCATCGGAGGGCAATCATTTGTCCCCCTATGGGAGTCTGCCCTCGGAGCGTTCGCTGGAATAGGTTCTGTTCTTCTCACAGCTGGTCCCGCCTACAAAGAATACCGGGAGGCGCTGGCCACGGTTGAAGCTGCCTCAGAACCACGAGCCGGACGGGAGCTATCGGACGAGCCTCCTACAGTTGCTGAACCTACAAGCGGGGGCCGTTACAGTTCGTCGATGCGTCTGCTGTTGGTAAGCCTCGTCGCGGTCTTCATGATTGGCCGGAGAAGCGGACGCAGCAGCAGGTGAGCCGTCCCTGCAACCGTAAGGTGTCCCGATTCCTCAAAGGTCAGGCAGACTAAAAGGGGGCCTGAACCCTTGACAGAGGCGGTTCGGTAGCGAGGGAGATTATCCTTCGTTTACAACCTCGGCTATCTCACCCGAAATTTCAGCGATCGTATTGATCGCGGTGTTCCTAGCTATCTTGTCCACCAGTGACGGTGAGACCTTTGCAATGTCGTCCCGGGAAATTTCGTGCCAAATCGGAAGCATGCGCTGAGAACCGTTGACACTCATGCCAATGATCCCGTCCAGTTCGTACTGCGGCCATCCTTTAGCAAAGAACGACTTGGAAAGAACCACCACACCAAAGGCACTGTGAGCCAAGCCGTAGTCGATTTTTCGACGAAGGCTGTCCCCTATCCGGAGTTCTGTCTTGTCCAGCCAAACCCGAAGCCCATGCTCACGTAGTGCATTCGCAAGAGGTTCCGCCACGGCCTCTTTATCTTCAGAGGCATGGGAAATAAAGACATCCCAGGTTTCTCCTGCATCGTCGGGTACCACAGGTGGACGCTCGTGACGGATGTTGGACAATGACTGTGGCGCAGAGGATTTGGCCGCCGGCAGCGCTGGAGGCTCCACGGTGACCGATGAACGCAAAGTCCCACCCTTCAAGCCCATCTGGTCCACAGTGAGATACCAATTCCCTGATCGGGGAACTGCGATCCGAAACGGCGATGTTTTTACGAGTCCGCCAACGTACCGATGGCTCCGCCCCGACTTGTAGGCGTTGAAATTCGAGCTATCCATCAACCGGACGTTCGCTCCCCTGCTTAGGGTGACAACGACAGTTGCCCCCTTGTCCAGCCGCGCAAAATGGTACTTGGTGAAAGGTAGGCCGGCCATATCAACTCCTAGAATCCAGGGCGTACCCCAGCTGGCAAGCCCCTCTGATGAGCAAACCACACACCTCTGACAATTCTCGGCCAGGCACTCACCCTTGTGCTGTATGGCTGTCATGAGAAACGTCCCAGTTCCTTAGAACTGGAACACTCCTGATGGGACGTTCCCCCGCGGCCTAGCTTCCTCTAAATTCCGCGCAAACCCACTGTCCCGTTTGTTGTTCCAAAACCTCCGCCACAATAGTCCGTCACAGGGACAACTTTCGGTACGGTTTAGGCATGGAAATTGGTTATGCGCGTGTGTCAACGGTCAAACAGGATCTCGCCAGGCAGTTGGATGCCTTAGCGGCCGCCGGTATCGAGACCGTCTTCTCGGACAAGAAGTCCGGGGCCACTACCGATCGTGCCGGGCTTCAAGATGCGTTGCGTCACGCCAGATCCGGCGACGTGCTTGTGGTCCACACACTGGATCGGCTTGGCCGGACCGTGCGGGACACTCTGAACATGGTGCATGAGCTGAAAGAACGTGACGTCGGTGTACGAACGCTGGCGGATCCCCTGCCTATCGATACCTCCCGCCCAGATAGCCCCATGGCGCAGCTGGCGGTCGTCATGCTTGCACTCTTCGCGGAAATGGAACGGACTTACGCGGCCGAACGAGCCGCTCATGCCCGGGCGGTGGCTACTGCCAACGGGCGGCGTACGGGACGTCCTTCCGTTGTTGACGCCAACAAGCTGCAACACGCTGCCCTGCTCCGGGAAAAAGGCTTCTCCATGAAGGAAATCACCTCCAAGACGGGGTTGGCGCGCACAACCCTTTACCGTCATCTTCCACCCCGCGCCCCCGCCACGGACTCGGCAAATACCGATGCTCCCTGATACGGACACGCTAAGTTTCACCTTGACCTACGGCGGGACGCTGATCGTTGCCCTGCTGATCTTTACAGCGCAGCTGATCGCTGTGAGTATCCTTCTGATCTTTGCCGGTATCGCCCGGCTGGCTGCCTACCCTGTTCATGCAATCGTTCGATCATTTAACAGAAATGATCGGCCCTGATAAAAGGCCGCGCGAGTGTGGCGCTTTGCTGGCCCCGGCGATACCCTCACTCCTGCCTACGATGAAAGCAACCCGTGGATTTTGGCCGCTGGGGCCGGCACTGGCACTGTTGGTGTTGATCGCCGCGACAGTGCTACTCAAGGGCAACAAAAGGGCGCCGTAACGCCTAACAGAAGCCGATGAACGACACCCCGGCGCCGCAGCAAGGCGGCGGGTCCGTGAGAGGGCATAGGGCAGGGAGCAAACCTCACGTTCGGTTCGCGTCTCGGCGCACGCCAGCTGGGATAGTGGGCGTTGATGATGTTCTCCTGAAGGAGGATACGGAGACAACAAGAAGCAAACTGCTGGCACGGAGAGCCGTTCTCATGGCTCTGGCCTGCGGAAATATTGCCGCGTGCGCTGATGGCGTGCGTCGGCGCCGGATCGTTCTGGGTTATGGTGTGACCAAATTGAAGGGGGGCGAAGGCAGCTTGCACATGCAGTATTTGAGGGATGCTGTCCAGGAAGGATGGCGCCCTGACACCCTACCCTCCGGGAACTTGCCCTCAGCGGACCTCCTGTCCCCCGAGCCTGTAGCTTCGGCTGAACCGGTTTCCGCCGTTTTGCTGGGCCGGGCGCTGGACACTGTCTCTGAAGGTTCCCTTATCACCGACGCCAACCAAAACATTGTCTACGCCAATAAAGCGTTCGAAGCCGTCACCGGATACAGTCCCGAAGAGATGCTTGGGCTCAACTGCCGCGTGCTGCAGGGGCCAGGCTCTGACCCCGAAACGATTGCCATGATGCGGGCCGTGCTGGCCCGCGGCGAGACATTCCGCTGCGAAATTTTGAACTACCGCAAGAACGGGACTCCTTTCTGGAACGGATTGACGATCTCCGCTCTGCGGGACACCCATAATCTGATTACGCACTTCGTCAGTGTTCAACGTGATGTAACGTCCCAACGGAGTCTTCAGGAACAGCTCCGGTTCCTGGCCCTGCATGATCCGGTTACCGGGTTGCCCAACCGCACGGCGCTGGATCAGTACCTGTCAAAGGAGCGCTGCCCCAACACTCAGGTCACTGCGGTTGGCATTATTGATCTTGACGATTTCAAGGACGTTAATGACGCCTACGGTCATGAGGCCGGGGACGCCCTTCTGGCCGATTTCGCCCACAGGCTCCAAAGACGAACACGGGACCAGGACTTCCTGGCACGTCTTGGTGGGGACGAATTCGTGGTCGTTATCAACAGCTTGACCCCTGAAAGTGCCGAGGAAGAGCTCCGCCACATTCTGGAAGCTCTTCACGATGCAGTGGATACCAACTTCACCATCGGCCCGGGTGTGCGGGCCAGGGTCAGAATGAGCATGGGACTGGCGCTCTGTCCGCCCGGCGCGTACGGGGGCAGTGCAGCCCTTCGACGCGCTGATACCGTCCTCTACCGGCAAAAGGCACTGAAAAACGGCCGGGACAGGTGGTGGCATTTGGATGATTTCCTCCCTCCCGCCACCGGGGACGAACACACCCTGAAACCGGTTGCACCGGTCCCGGACCAAAAGGCCAATGGAGTCTCCGCCGAGCTGGCTGGCAAATACAGGAACAGGCTGTTCGACGGTGGCCTGCGGATGCATTTCCAGCCGATAGTGGATCTGCGCACCAATGGAATTTATTGCGTGGAAGCACTGACGCGGCTCGTCCTGGAAGACGGCAGTGTTGTCCCCGCCGGCAAGTTCCTGCCGCTGCTAAGCCCTGAGGAAATCAATGCGCTTCTTCGTGCCGGACTGGATGAGGCTCTTAGCCAGCTCACGGCCTGGGACAGGCTGGGGCACCGGTTGAGCGTCAGCGTCAACCTTTCTCCGTTCTCCCTTTCCAACCCTGATTGCGCCCGTTGGGTCGCCACTGCCCTGAACCGCCACAGCATCAGTCCCGAACGGCTCACCCTCGAGCTGCTCGAAACCCACACTGCCGACGAAACGGCCCAGCAGCAAACCATTCAAGAGCTTCTCGATCTTGGGGTGGGTCTGGCGCTCGATGACCTAGGCTCGGGCCACAGCACTCTGCTGCGGCTTACCGTGCTGCCCTTCAACACCGTCAAAATCGACCGGCAGCTCCTGCGCCAGTTCACCACCGCACCAATCAAAACCATGACGTTCCTGACCACCATGATCCACATGGGACAGGACATGGGATGGGCCACAGTAGCTGAAGGCCTCGAAGACGCCACCCTCACTGAAGTGATGCGGGTCCTGGGAGTCCCTTACGGCCAGGGCTTCCATCTCGCCCGCCCTATGCCTTCAGAACACATCCCTGCCTGGATAACGGCAGCCAGGACTCCAACCGGACAGGACCTCCTCGTCACCACCTACGCAGGTGCCCTGGCCTATCACTGGCAATTCAACCGGCTCAAAACCCCGCATACAGGGGCCCTGCAGGCGTGCCCTCTCACCGCGTTCCTCACCGGCCAACCCGGATCAGAAACGGCAGTGGACCTACACCGGAAACTGCACGCCGGTTCCGGTCACAATACAGAGGCTTGTAATGAACTCCTGGCATGGTTCGTCGACCACGTCACCGTCAACCACGAAGACGCGCCTGTTACGCCCTTCAGGCAACCAGCCCTCATGGAAACGCATCTGTCTGCCCAGGGAGAATCCCTAACACGCAAGTTTTCCGGTCAAGGGTTATGAGCACCCCGGCCTCGATAACTCCCGCAACATCACTTACACGCCAGCCCTGCACTTTCCGGCACCACCAAAACCAGCAACGACAGAGAACAGGTACACCCGTGAACGATCCAGTGCTCGAACTCCCCCAACACCGGCACTACGATCTCCCACCAAATGAGTCCGAAAGGCTCAAATCCCTCGCCGATACCAAACTGCTGGACACACCGGCCGAGGAAGGATTCGACCGGATCACCCGGCTTGCCCAGCAGCTGTTCGGCGTCAGCGCCGCCGCTGTATCCCTGATCGCAGAGGACAGACAGTTCCTCAAATCATTCGTCGGAGACCTTGACGTGAATGCTCCCAGGGCCGAGTCTTTCTGTACCCACACCATCCTCACCCCGGAGACCCTCATAGTGGAGGACACCACCGAGGACGACAGGTTCAGCAACAACCCGCTGGTCCTGGGCAAACCCAACCTCCGCTTCTACGCCGGCCAACCCCTCCAGGGCCCGGGCGGGCACAACATCGGCACACTGTGCATCATCGACCAGAAACCCAGAACGTTCAGCGCCGAACAACAACAAATACTCCAGGACCTCGCCGCGATCGCCCAACGCGAAATCAACGTCGGCACCGACCTTAGGAACGCAACCAAAATCCAGCAGGCACACCTGCCCGAGCGGACCCCCTCCATCCCCGGATACACCATCACCGCAGTGTCCCGTCCAGCCGGTGACCTTTCCGGAGATTTTTATGACTGGACCATCCACCATGCAAAGCTCCGGTTCACCCTGGCCGATGTCATGGGCAAAGGAACAGGACCGGCGATACTCACCGCCACCGTCCGGGCAGGCCTGCGCGCAGCTGCAAACCAGGACCCTTCCGGGGCGCTGGCAGCAGTATCAGAGGAACTGCTCACCGAGCTGGCGCGCACTGAGTCTTTTGTTACCGCCTTCCACGCCGAACTGGACCCAGTAACAGGAACAGTCCGTTACGCCGACGCCGGCCACGGCCTCGCACACCACGTGCCGGCCCACGGGACCAGCACAAGGCTCCCCACCACAAGCGCGCCCCTGGGAATCATGCCCGGCATGCAATGGCACACCCACAGCCTCACCCTCGCACCCGGCGAAGCCCTCATCATCCCCAGCGACGGCGTCCTCGAACTCCTCAACGAGAACCTCGAAGACCTCGCAACAGAGCTGGAAAAACTAGCCTTCAGCACCGACGTCCACTCCCACCTGAACCAGCTCTCACGCCGTACCTCCTCCGGTCCTACCGATGACGTAACCGTCCTGATCCTCAGAAGAAACTGAACAACCCCCGCACTAACACGTCATACTCCCGCAACCCCTACCTCCAGGGCTCTACGCCCCCCTACCCACTTCCTCGACAACCTTAAGAAGAATCAATGAAAACAACCGCCGCCACAGAAGTTCTGACCGTCACTGCCACAGACCCGGACAGCAGAAACCTCGAACTGGACGCCGCCGTAGCGGCAATGGAAAAACAAGCCATCCTTGACGGATACCGGGGAATCCTGGTCAGACGCCACACACCCCAAAATTTCACCGTCGAACTCAGCGATGAGGTCCCGTTCGGCCTCACCCGGGAACAAGACGTCAGCTCCTAAACAAAGCCGCGATCAGGTTTGGAACGGGCGGCAGCAGCACTCCGATGCACTGTGCATCTTCACCGCCCGCGTAACCAATGCCCCGGCCGTTTTACCCCCCCCCCCCCCCAATTCGATGACAACTTCGGTGAATGCAATGCTCACGAAACATTTACAGGCCGATCCACACCGGCAGTTACAGAAAGGAACCCAATGCAGTTCAGCTCAGAGAACCGCGATTCATACGCGGAGGTCAAAGCCGCAGGGCGGCTGAACATGGTCGCAGCGCCGAAATTGCGAGAGTTTGTCACCGGCGTGATTGCCACCGAATCCAACCGTGTCGTCATCAATTTGGAGGACACCCTGTTCATGGATTCCTCGGGTCTGGGTGCGCTCATCGGCTGCCTCAAGGATGCACGGCAAGCCGGCGGAGACCTCCGGATCGCAGCCGCCCAGCCTCAGGTGAAGATGGTCCTGCAACTAACCAGCATGGACAAGGTCCTCACTTCCTACGCCACAACCGAGGAAGCGTTCAGCAATGACTGAGCCGCTGGCGTCCCGCCGCTTCCGGGGACCGGCAACCGAATCCGCTATCGAATCCATCCACAACGACTTGGACAGCCTGTGGTCCGATGCCCCCTTCGTGCAGGATCTGGACCAGATGACCTTCACGACCGCGGTCATCGAGTCCGCGTCAAACGTCATCCAGCACACCGAACCTCTGGGGCAGGGGCCGGTCGAGCTGGGCGTTGACATCGACATCCGACCCACCGCGCTCCAAGCCCGCGTCAGCGCCTATAACGCCAAACCACCAGCAGGACCGATGCAACCCCTATCGCCGGATCAGGACGCCGAATCCGGACGGGGTCTGGCGCTGATCCAGGCGCTGGTCACCACCGTCACCTTCAAACAGCAAGACTCCACAAACGCCTGGATCCTGACGCGGGTTTCCTCCCTAGACCCCGGAACCGGGCAGACCACCAGTTAGGTCGAACCAGCCGCACCGGCACAAAACCCGGCCTTCCCCCTGACAACACCTGTCAGCAGGGGCGGCAGTACACACAGGTCCCTGTGTCGTAAGCGCCGATCATGCCCGTGACCAGCGGATACTCTTCGGGCGTGAGTAGGATCGCAAAAGAACGCAAACGTACTGCGGACGCAGTTAAGGAGAGTTACACAGCGATGAGGCCCAGTCCCGTGGATAAATTGGCAGGGCTGGATGAGCTGTCGCCAGTTCTCAAGCAGGTTCCGATCTTCGTCTTGTTTGTGCTGGCCGGTGTCATGAGCGCTTCGATCAACACGCTAACTGTAAGCAGCTGGCCAGCACTCACGGCAGGGGCAATCCTCGTCACGATAGCCACTGTCCTGGCAGCGCTACTAACGCGCAGGCAGCTGTCCCGCTTAGCCCTGATCGTACCGGTGCTGGACTTTCTGGCTGCCGGCGCGCTGCGCCACGGAACCGGGGAGAGCCAATCCATCTACGCATCGCTGGTGCTCCTGCCCGTGCTCTGGTTCGCTTCCATGGATGGGCGCCGCTACGTGGGGTACGCGGTAGCAGGAACAGTCATCGCTATCCTCGTTCCATTCGCCTTGGGATCAACCATCGGCAATAACCCCAACGAACTGCTGAGGGGCCTGTACAGCACAGTGATCTTCGCCTTGGCCGCCGCAGTCGTCAATGAACTCGCCCGCAAGGCCCGCCTAAAACTGACGATCGCCCGGGCGCAGGCAGCCACCGCGACAGAAGAGCTGAGCCGTGCCGCACAAATCCAACGCTTCCTCCTGCCACGCGGCGCTGCACCCCTGCCCGGGTACGAAACAGCAGGAGCCTGCCTGCCCTCCAAAGCCGTCGGAGGTGACTTCTTTGACTGGTACCTCATTGATGGAGGACTGGCCTTCACCCTGGGAGACGTTATGGGTAAAGGAGCAGGAGCCGGCATGATCGCGGCCACCACCAGGGCCGTGATCCGCAGCGCAAAAAACAGCCACGATCCTGTAACTGCGCTCCACCTCACCGCGGACTGCTTCGCCACCGATCTGGATCAGGCCTCGTCCTTCGCGACACTGTTCCACGCCAGACTTCGGGCCGAAGACGGCCGGGTGCTCTTCGCCGACGGCGGCCATGGACTGACCCTGTTGGTCCGTGCAAACAAGACATGGGAACGACTGTCTTCCCGAGACCTACCAGTAGGCCTGATGCCCGACACCCAATGGGATACACACGAAATCTTCCTCAACCCGGGCGACATGATTATCAGCTTCAGCGATGGAATCCTCGACCTCTACGACGGCACCCTCGAAGCGATGAGTAACGTAGCGCAATTAGCCCTCTGCGCGGACTCCGCACAAGACCTCGTGGACACCGTAAGCGCCAAAGCCGCGGAGAATAGCAACCCCGACGACGTAACAATCCTCGCCATCCGCAGAGAACCGCTACCCGCATAGGACCACGGATCCACCGAAAAACGGACAGTGCCATCGGCTGTATTTTGCATCTTGGGCAAGCTGCTGGATCTCCATTCTGGGCTGTCTTAGACGGAATCACCCGCCCTCCCGCCGCCTTATCCCTGTCTGTAAAGACACTGCGTTGGTCATCAGAGCCTGACCCGCCTTATCCCTGTCTGTAAAGACACTGCGTTGGTCATCAGAGCCTGACCCGCCTGCTCTATCGGGCGGGTGGGAATGCAATACTGATGCGTTAGCAGCTTCGGCCTTAGGACATGAATATGGTTTTGGACACCGCCACGCTGCGGATCGCGTTCGGTGTGATGGCCTTGGCCTTGGTGTTCCTCTTTTACTTCTGCACGTACCGTCCCGCGCGCTCACCGTACAGTGGTTGGTGGTGTGTGGCTCTGCTGTTCTTTTTGACCGGGTCTTTGTGCTTCCTGATGAACAGGACTGACCATCAGATTTGGGCCAACCCTTTAGGGAATACCCTGCTTGTCACCGGTGCCCTGGCAGTGTGGGCAGGCGCCCGTTCCCTGCGCCTGGCGCGTCCGGCAAAGTCGGTCTTTGTCGGGATACCTCTGCTCACACTGGTCGTCTCCGCGTTGGATAATTCAGCGGTGAACACGTGGTCAGGCGGGCCGTTTTTCCTGGCCTTCATGAGCCTTGCGTTCGGCCTGACCGCACATGAGTTGTGGCGCCTGGACCGGGATTACTCAGGCTTGCGGATTCCAATGGCTGTTTCTTCCGCGGGTCTTGCGGTGTTTTACGCCTTCCGCCTGTTCTTCTTCCTGTTGGAGGGCCAGGCCGGCCCTGTCTTCGTTACAGTTTTTGGGCCGGCGGCCACCACCATGGTCACGATGGTTTTGCTTGTGGTGGTCTCCTACAGCATGGCCGCCCTCAGCACTGAGCAACAGACCCGTGCACTGCGCATAGCCGCGACCCGGGATGGCCTCACCGGGCTCCTCAACCGAAAAGCTTTCCTTGACCTCGCCGATAGACAACTGAACGCTCAAGCCGAAGCTCGCACTTCAGGGGCTCTGATCCTGGCCGATCTGGACCACTTTAAGGCCATCAACGACACGTTCGGACACGCCGCCGGTGATGAGGTGCTGCGTGCTTTTGCTGATGCCTGTACCGCAACCGTTCGTTCAACCGACCTCGTGGGCCGCTACGGAGGAGAAGAGTTCGTCCTCCTGCTCCCAGGTGCCCATGGCCAGGCAGCACAAGCCGTCACAGAGGAGATCAGCCGGCGACTTGCTGCAGCGATGAAGGCCCTGCCTGTGCCAACCTCCAGCTACGGCATTTCGACCTACGGTGAGCAAACAGTCACCCTCGACGATCTCATCCGCGCAGCTGATGAGGCGCTCTACCGGGCCAAAGCCCAGGGCAGAAACCGCTCCGAGACCAGCGACCGCTTGGAACGCCGGGACCCCCTGCCCCGAAACATCACTTCGGGCAGCAATGAACCAGCACGGGCATCATGAACCCGGCCATGCTGAAGGCAGGCTGCTGGTCATGCTGGCCGTGACCGGTCCTGCGGCTGTCGACGACATCCTGTCCATCTGACCGCGCATCATCTATCACTCGAATGCCCAAATGGGCAGAAGAGAGATAAGCATTTGTTCCGATACCGGACGGAACCTTTTAGAAATCGATGATGACGTCGAAATCTTCGGGCTGTTTGCCGGTCATGGCACCGGCGGCGCAACGTACAGCGTGAGGGATGCCTTCTATGGTCTGCGCATGGGCGGTTAGTTCCGGAATCTGCACGGCCTTGATCGTGAAAAGTCCGTCGTCGGCACTGGAGATGTAAACGTTCAACTGCAAGCGTTCCGCCCTTCCAAGACGCATTGAGCAGAAACGCTACCGCGCAATCGGTGTACGCGCAGGTAACGGCTGGTTTCACCGGGCAGCTTTCTGCCATTGGCAGCCATCTACCTGACGACTCTCACGACTAGCAGGTCAACAACGCGTTACAGCGTCGGCAAGCGACCTTCATGCACGACCCCTTCAAACTTGCCGTTCGTGAGTTTCAGGCGTTGGGGCCAAATGATGTTTCCGCAGGTTAAACGCACTTCTCGCTCAAGGAGCCGCGCCAGAAGTTGATGGAAGCTTGATGCTTTGCATATCTGAAATTTGAGAAGCCGGGCCAAGAATGAGGGTGCGGCCCAATGGGGGGCCTGCCACTTACTTTAGGAGCCCTCCATGCAGGCAACCCTGCCCAACCCTGCCCCATTCATGGCAGTGACCAGTACACGTGAATCTGACACAGGTTCTGGACCGGTTGTTGCCGCAAGGGACGAGTCCTTCTTTGTCCCAGGACAAGAGCCCGTATCCGCTCTGCGCGTGGTGGTGCTGGTACCGGCCTATAACGAAGCCAGCTCAATCGGGGCTACTTTGGATGGGCTGATGCTTCAGTCCCGTCAGGCTGACCTGATCGTAGTTGTGCCCAATGGGTGCACGGACACAACCGCGCTGGAGGCCCGGCAGTACCCGGTTACCGTCATGGAGCTCCCGCGGCTGGAACATCGTAAGTCCGAAGCTCTTAACCGGGCATGGGCTAGGTACGGCTATGACGCTGACGTGATTGTCTGCCTTGACGCTGACACGGTCCTTCCCCCCAACGCGCTCGAAGCGTGGGAGCGGGAATTTACGGGGCGGCGGGCAGCGCGGCTGGGCGGTTCGTCTTCGAAGTTCACGATGCAGGATCCGGGGTTTCTCAGCAGGTTGCAAAAAGCCGAATTCGCGACCTGGACCGACACAGCGCTCCGCCGGCGGCAAACCAGCGTCCTGGCCGGAACCGGATGCGCCATCAATAACGCGGTCCTGCGCGAGATAGCAGCCCGCGATGACCGGGAAGGTCCCTGGGTTTACACCTCACAGGTCGAGGATTTTGAGTTGACCTACCGCATTCGGGAACTGGGCTATACGTGCCAGGTCTCCCCTGACGTCAGGGCTTACACCGACTCCATGAAAACCATCAAGGCGTTGTGGGGACAGCGGATGAAATGGCAGGTCGGCACAGTTGAGGACCTCCTTGACCTCGGCATCAATCGGTTGACAGTGCGGGACTGGGGCCAACAGGCAATGGGCTTGTTGGGGGTGTTCCTGAAGGTTCTGTGGATCGCCGTCATGGCACTGTCCCTCGCCTTGGGAGTCTTCAAATTCGTCCTGTTCTGGTGGCTGGTGCCCGTGCTCTTCGTCGCACTCGACATCAAACGCGCGCTGCGGATCCCCCACCGGGACTGGAAGGACATCCTGCTCGCCGCGGCGTTCTTCCCCCAGGAACTGTTCATGTGGCTGCGCTCGGGCTGGTTCCTTGCCTCCTGGTGCGCGGTCCTGAAAACAAAGATCACCCGGCGGCGCATCGACCGTTGGGAAGCCCAATACACAGCAGAGGACATCTGAAAACATGTACGGAATGACAACCACCGTTCCCGCCACTGGAGCAGCAGCCCTGGCCTACACAGGCCTGAATGTAGGCTCATCCCTACTCACCGCCCTGGGCATCATGCTCATCGGCGTGGCCTTGCTGGCACTGCTGCGCAAGAACAGCAAAGTCAGGCCCTGATGCCTGCGTCCACGCCCGGCCTGCACCACCGGCCGGGCCGTTGGCGGCTCATTCTAGCGGACGCCTCAGGAGGTCCGCCGGGCCTGCAGCGCATTCTTGAACGCTGCTGCCGAGGTGGCGCTGCTGTTGATCCTCCAGTCCGCTTCTTTCTGGATATGGAACCACACAAAGCCCATCACATCCGGCTGCGCGGCAAGATACGAGACCAGTTGCGTGTTCCAGGCCGCTTTGTCGCCACCGGCTTCGGTCGAGGCCGTTTCGGCAATGAGGATGGGAATGCCTGGTGCCAAGGCCCGCAACTGGGCTATCCCCGGAGCGAACAGGTCCTGCGGCGATATCCAGCCGCTCCAGGACGCCGAGGTGCCCCAGTTGTACCCATCCAGGGCTACGATGTCCACGTACCCGGCTCCCGGGTACAGGCCGGCAAGGTCAGTGGACCCGTAGTAGGGAACATTCGGGCTCCACACCCAGGACACGTTGGACGCTCCCTGCGCCTCGATCACGTCGTGGACGTGCCGCCAGGCCTGGACGTAATCTCCGGGCTGGTTGCCGTTGACGCTTTCAGCCCACGGGTACCAGTCGCCGTTCATCTCGTGGGCAAAGCGCAACTGGACCGGGTAACCCCAGGACGCCAAAGCTTGGCCCCACTGGGCAATATGGGCGTCAAAATCGCCGGCGGCGATTCTGTCCAGACTGTAGGCGGGCTGGTTCATTCCCCCGCCCCACGCCCAGGGCTCCCAGGTGACCAGCGGAACTGCGCCCCGGGCACGGAGCGCGTTCATCTCCGTGATCGGTGCTGGCTGGACAAAGTCCTTGTAGAACAGCACGCTCGAGGGCGCCTCACCGGCGAGAACAGCCACTTCGTCGAGTTCGGCGCTTGCCAGCGGCCCTCCAGCGGTCCCGGCACCGAAACGGAGCGCTGCCGTACTTACCGGGGGCACAGCCGGGGCGGGCACGGTCACGGCGAATACGGCCGATGCTTGCACAGAGGACGTTTTAGCCGTCACAGTGACTTTGCCAGTGGCAGTTGGCGGGATGGTTGCCGGGGCACTGAATGTACCGGTCGCCGTTGTCTTCAAAGGGAAGGTAGTGGATCCGACGATCACGCTTCCAGTGGTGGAGGCTTTGAAGCCGCTGCCTGTGACTGTGATGGAGGACCCGGCTGGACCGCTGGCCGGGCTCAGGGAAATTTGGCCTGCTGCTGCTTGCGCAGCCGAGGGCTGGACGACCGTCAGGGCAAGCGCCAAACCGAGACCTGCGGCTACGGCCGCCAGGTAAGTCTTGAATGCATGAAACACAATCGATCCCCAGAATCGTCGAGGCAGCACGGTCCGCTGCCGTTCATACGTGCCGGGCGGCACACGCCTGATCGTAAAGGCCATGCGCTGAAATTGATCGCTCCTTGATCGATTCCTGCGGAAAAACTATGCCGGGGGCAGGACACAGAAGCTTTTTGAAAGAGGACTTATGATCCAGAGACCCATCCCAGGTACAACAACCACGGACGAAGAAGGCAGGGCGGTGAATGGAACACAGCAAATTGACAGATCGGGCAAGGAGGGCCCTTGCCTCCTGAACCCGGCCGCTCTGGAGAAGCTGCGCTCAGAGCTCGACGACGATGCCGGCTGGCTCGTGTTTGTCAGCGCCTTTCTTGCCCACCTGCCCCGCAGAATGGGAAAGCTCCACAACGGGCTGATGAATGCGGACTACGACCTTGCAATGGACGCCGTGCTCAGCCTCAAAATATCGTGCCAGATGGTCGGCGCCGAACGCCTCGCCGAAATGGCCCTCCGCCTGCAGCACACTGTCATCGTCTCCGGCAAGAGAGACGACGTGACGGCTGTATCACCGCAACTAACCAAACTCCTCGACGACCTGGCCGCATGCGCGGAACAAACAGCCCATGCCCTCGGGACAAGAATGCACACCGCTAGTTATGAGGCACCTGGCGTATCGTGACGAAATCGGGCCGTGTGCCCTGGCCGTGGAACTTCCATTCCTCCGGGGCGGGGAACATTACGGGCGGCGGGAGCCCCTACCGTCTCAGATGGGTGGGTGGCCAGGGACCGGGGACAGGGACAGGACCTCCTGTGCACGTTCAAGCGCCGGCAGGCAAAGCCTGGCCAAGCGTTCTCGGCCCGCTGCCCGGTACAGGTCATAAGCCCATTCCAATTCAGCTGCCGCGTCCCGGTAGAGGGCTTCATCAAAGAAACGCACACCGATCTCGTAACGGACCAAAGCCTCCCGTGCCGGTGACGAAGCAAGGCGCAGGGCCTTTTCCTGCAGCAACGCCGCCTCATGCCACCGGTGCGAACGCCGGCAGGCATGAGCCAGGACCAGCAAGGGCCGGAACCGGTCCGCCGAACCAGCCAGCAGCACGCGGCCTTCGGCAACCGCCTGTTCGTCACGGCCCAGCAGGGACAACGCCCAGACCCGCTCCAGGCTCGGATACTCCCCCAGCCTGGCGCTCATCGCCCGCCGGTCCACGACCACATCCTGAAGCGTCACGGGATCCGTACGCCAAATCTCTGCCGGAGGAACCGCCAACCTGCCTCCACCGACGAAGACACCGGTCGTCATCAACTGCCAACTCAGCGCGATCATGACCCAAGGATTCCACACCCCAACTCTCCCCTTGGCCTTCGCATGGAGCGTAGCCAGCGGTCTACTCCTTCGCCGCCGCAGCGATCCTCGGCCGGGCACCGCAGCAGCCCCGCCGAGACTCCAATTAACCCGGATCCCTGGTTTCCAGCACCGCCAGCACCTGCCGTGCCGCATCCAAATGATGCACCACCACGCCCACGGCATTACGGGCCGTGCCGTGCACCTGCTCAGCATCCCGGGCCAACGCGAGCAGATCATCCTCAATCAGATACCCCAGCCTGTCTTGTACATCCAACAGCAGGCGGTAGAGCTCATCAGCGGTAGCGGTCTCGATATTCACTGGTCATCCCCCATTTTCAAGTAGCAGTACACGGAGGCCCGTGAGGCGCCGATCAGCTTCTGGATCTCGGTGAGGTGACTCATCGTTCTTCAGATGGTGCGCCTTTGGAGCTCACGATAGACCGTGGTCCGGGACACCCGGAACAAGCGGGACAAGCTGATGCCTGCCTACGAAGTAATCCCCGATGAAGAGATGATCGGCTGGCGCGGAGCCTGCGGCTGCGGCTGGCAAGGCGAGTTGTGGAAAAGAGTGGCCTCCCCGGCTGACGCTGACTTCAGCCGTCGCCGGGACTACATCTCCTCAGGCGGTTTTGCCGACGCTTCCAGGGAGGTCGGAGACGCCATCCACGAGGAGTGGAAAGCACACATCTCCCCTTCGGAAGCAATCCTGGGTGTCCAAGCAGCTGCGCGAGAACACAGCCAGGCCGGCCAGAGGTTGGATAAGACTGTTGCGGCCGCGAAGGCAGCCGGAGCTTCCTGGGCGGACATTGGCCGCGCTGTCGGCATCAGTCGGCAGTCTGCACATGAACGCTGGGCCGATAAGCAGTAACGCTTGGCAGTGCTTGCTCCCTAGGAACCTCCTCCCCTGCTGGGTTCTATTTAGCTGTACCTTCAGCCGTCCGCCGCCAGGGAGCTTCTTTCCCCAGGATGGATGCATCTCGCCTGGTTGTGTCCAGCGTCGCATCGGGCAGTTGCTGGTGGGCTTGTACGCAGTGCACGCCCGGATGCGGACAGCGGCAGGGATACTGACCGTCACGTTCGCTGTTTCGCTTTCTGCCCTACTGCTCATCGCACTGCAACACCTCGAACAATAATTCTGTCTGGACAGAATTATTTCTTTAGGCGGTCGCGAATCGCCTCATCCAAGAATTCAATAATGGTGATCCCAGACGATTGAATGTAGGAGTCCAGTTCGTCACGTAGCGAGATTTCAATTTTCGACGAGAAGGGCTCCATCCTCTTCTTGCTCCTGGGACGACCCGGGCCCGGACCCCTGGTAACCACCGCTGGGTTCGCATCGACCTGGGGCGGTTCAGAGCGCGTAGTCACAGCGGCAGCAGTCGGAGGAGCAGCCTCCACGACTCTGGAGGTCAAGACGTCGACTACGTCTGCCGCTGGCGCCTTACGAATAGACGATTTCCGCTCAACTGCCATCACTTTGCTCCATCCAGGTAGCGAGCGTGGGCAACGAACTTCTCTGTTAGGACCACTGCTCCCCTGCTGTTCATTTTCGTAAGAGGGGATCTGCTACTTATCGAGTCCTGCATCGCGGTTCTAAGTGGCAGATGCGGACCCCGGACGTCTGTTCCATATTCGGCCTCCAACTCACCTATTTGGAAACCGTGCTCACCGGTCAGTGGTGAGCTGGTCTTGTTGATGATGATGCCTAGAAATTCCAGGGCAGGGTTGAGGTGCGGCAAGGATTGCACCTTTTTGACGGTTTCGAGGAACTCTGTCACTCCCTTCACGGAGAAGGCAGCTGGTTCAGTTACGACTACTACGCGATCTGCCCAGATCAACCCGTTGAGCGTTAGCCTTCCCAACGCTGGCGGCAGGTCAATAAGGATGTGGTCGTAGTCCTCCAGTTCAACAGCACCCCAGGCAGCGGTCTTGAGTCGCATTTCCGGCGTCATGATTGCCTCGGTTTCCAGACGAGCCAGTGACTCCGAACTCGGAATCAGGTCGATGCCGGACCATGTGGTTGAAGTAATGGCCTGGCCAAGGGTGCCTGCCTCACCACCATAGAGAACGTCGAAGACATCGAACTCCCCTGCTCCCTCCAGTGCATCAGTTGCATTTGCTTGGGGATCTAGGTCGATAACTAAGACCTTTTTCCCGATCAAGCGAAGCCCGGTGGCCAACCCGAGGGTGACGGACGTCTTCCCCACGCCGCCCTTCCGATTACCTATTGCAGTTACTTTCACGACTCTCCTTGCAGCCAGGTGGCTGGACAGATTGATTGACGGACAGACATCTATCAATCTGTCCAGACATATTATCGGCGTGGTCCCGATCTGCTATAAATCTATCATTCCGTCATGACGTATTTATTAACTGGAAGCGGCGTGTCGCATGCAAAATTTGCGCTTGGAAACGGAAGGCAGAGCCTGGGATGAAGGACCAGGAGAACATCCTCACATCGAAAGCACCCAGGTCAGAGGGTGAGCGTAACGCTATTCTTGCGACGATGGATAAATACATCATGACGTATTTATCCATGAGCGCGGCTGGGCTGCACTAAACCTCGATCAAGCCTTACCGTCATGTAAGTCGGCAGTCTATTGGCGTCGCCCCAGCTAACGATAAATCCATCTTTCCGTCATGACGTATTTATTCGCTCTCACAGAGATGTCAGGCATCGATGTACGTCAGTGGAAGCGGAAGCCAGAGAGCCTTGGGGGAAGGTCCGCAGACCTCACCGTCCTCAAATCAAAAGCACCCCGTCGGGGGTGAGCGCATGGCGCAAACCATCCTGCGCGACTAGATAAATACGCCATGACATATTTATGACGAGCCCTGACTAGGGGAGGGTACTCTATCTCGATCAAGCCTTCTTTGAAGTTGTGAACCCCAGCACCTCTGGTTTCCACACTGCGGACGGGCCTCCCGCTGATTTCCAAGGGATAAATCCGTCATGACATATTTATTAAACAGCAATGCCGCCGGCACCAAGCCGGAAAATGAAGCCGGGGAGTCGATGCAAAAGGCATAAATACGTAATGACCTATTTATGCCCCTAGGCAGTTTCGTGAAGGTATTGCCAGCCCAAATCCTGGTCTGGAGGAAGCCAATATTCATCGCGTTCCGGATCGTAAACGTCGCGTTCCTCCACCCGAGTACTGTACCGGTCCAACCAGGCCTGCCAAACAGCCCGTTCGCGCCTATGACGAACAATCTGCTGCTCAAAATCTTCTAGCGCCCCTAATCTGCGGGCCAGGGCTGTGAGATTTGCACCCGCGTTGATGACCCACTGTCTGCCACTCCGGTAAACCAAGTTCATCGTGACCAGGGAGGATAAAGCATTGTCAACGGCAGTTCTGGAATAACCCGTCACTTTAATGATGCCGGCAGTGGTGGGGGACAGGCGAGAGCGCTCGATAGCCTCATAGACAAGGGCAGCTGTATCACCAAGGCGGCGGAAAATAGGACGGAGACCAAATATCTTGCCCTTCCGCCAGGACAGGTCCTTCGCCAGTTGGCGATACTTCTCAGGCAGCTGCACTACGTAGACATCTGCGTTGCGCCCCCTGGCATCAGCAACCTTAGTCAGAATTCCATCGGAAGCAGAGACAAGAACAGGGAGCAATCGAGCAATCGTAGACTGATGTTTACCCGTAGCAGCAGCAAACGTCCGGCATCCCATGTCCAACACATCCCGACCAGTAGCCCTCATATATCCCAGCACTGCGCGAAAGAGCAGTCGAAGACCAGCGCTTTCGCGTCCGTAGTTCTTGATGAGTCTTTGATCGAAGACTGCAAAGAGTACATTCTCAACGTCGCTCGCTAATTGCTGGATAGCACTAGCACTAGGTGCTAGTGACTGCCCCCCCTGTGAGTTGTTAGGGAGGCTTGTGTCGTTAATGCGGGCATTCTTCGAGCTTCTACTGTTGGCGGTGTTTTTCTTTGTGTAGCTGACTGCTAATGCAAACTCCTTCTCTAGAAGGCGGTCCGCTTTTGATCCGTATAGCGCTGCCAGGCCTGGGTAGCAGTCGGACATAGCCGTCTTGACGTCTTGTACTGTGCGTCCGGACGCCGCCATGGAGCAGAGAACAGCCATGCGAGCTTCTGAAGGGCTCTTATAAGTGGATGAGTCGTAGAGACCCGTCCTCGCTATCCTGCGCACGGGTGTTTCTTTAAACGGGGGATTGAGTTGGTTTGCCACACCTAGCCCTGAAGCTAGTTGGACCTTTCTGCGGTTGTCTTTTAGTCGGCGTATCTCCGGGGCGAGCGATCGCTGCAACTTAGCTACTGCGTTCATCGGGTTACGACGGCGGAGAATGTCGTAAGCGGAGGACAGGGGAGTGATAAGAACTTGATGTCCTCCCGACTTGTGCTTAGATCCAGGTACGCGAATGCAACCGTCACTGATGTTTTGGTGTGGGCCGGGGTCCAGGCTCGGACACGTAAGAGCCATTGCTTCGACCAACAGGCGCGCTTCGGAGCCTTCGAGCCTGTTCGCTAGGGGGACGTAGAGGTGATGGCCGCCGCTGGGGGAGAAGTCTTCGACGAAAAGGAGCCCGCAATTTTTCAGCAGCTCGGCTATGCGGGCAGCATCAGAGCGTACTACTGAAGGAGCGGCTTTGGACGTGTCGAAGTCGAGGCATAGCGTCGCCACAGAACCATCGAGGCCGTGGACCATGACAGCCGCGGGAGCGGCCGGCAGTCTGCGGGAGATACGCGGTGGATTATTGGGCCTTGGGTAATGGAATCTGCCGCAGACCCATCGCCCGACTCGGTAGGATGGCTGCCCCGCGATGAGTGGAGCCAGTACCCAGGACTCCTCGGGTAGCGCTGGACACGCCGTTTCAGGCGCTGCGTTTGTTGACGAATGTGGTCGTAGCTGTACCATAGACAGCAGTTACTCCTCTCAGGAGGGTACGAAAAAGGACACCTACTCGTAGGTGTTTGAAATAGTTCAGATCGCCGATCCGCCAAGATGAGGATCTGAACACATACTTTTTGAAGGCCCGCGAAAGCGGGCCTTCTTTGTTAACTGGCCTTGGCGATAGGCAAAGTCTCCTGGCAGGTGAGGCGGTCTAGGTCTACGGTCTTCAGGTGGGCGTGCACGAGCCTTGCGATCAAGTCGCTTCGACTCTCTTTTGTGGCGTCTACAACGGCAGCCAGTTTTTCTGCATCCGAGATTGGCAGACGGGCCGTGATCACGTGGCGTTCACCCTTGCTTCGCTGTGCCATTTTCCCTCCCAGGACCGAAGTTACTTCTCATACACAACATGAATCAGATTCGTTTAAGTGGGAAGGCTCGCGGCGTGTCGTACTTATTGCCCGTCCAGGTAACTTGCATAGTCGGCCAGAGCTTTGTCTCTCGCCTGTTTATTCAACCTGTAGATAACGCGCTGGCCCTGCCTCTGCTCGCCCGCGTCAGACGTTACGATTCCTTGTTCTTCTAGATCGTGCAGATGCCGGAAGACTGTCTGATACGTCGCCTGTAGTTCGCGTGAGATCTCGCCGGAAGTCGTTCCTTCTTCACTTCGTGCGAGGTGCCTGATGATTGCCGCTCGTACCTGATTCATCCCGAAGGCTTTCATCGCTGCTTCTGCCGCTGGGCCGGCGGGGGATGACGTCTTCGCATTTCGGGGCACCCGCTAATTTTGCCGTATCTGCTCATGTCGGGATACTACACTAACATTTAATGTTAGTGTAGTAGTGAGCCTTTGGCCTCGCGGCTCCGGCTTTGGTTTGTTGAGGCTTGGCGAGAGCTTCGTCTCAAAGAGCTCTTTTGACAAGCGTTTTGCTCTGAATTTGTGGAGAATGGCGGGCTGTGTCCACTCGGTGGAGAAATGTCCGCGCGGGCTGGTAGTTGTGGAAACGATGTCTTTTTTTGGGGGAGTGCAGGCAGTGACCGACTTGTTGGCGTTCGGCACACCGTGGCCGATGCACGGAGAGCTTCGTGAGCGTGCATCCCAAGAACTTGAAGCCTTCTATTTCGGGGTTGTTGCCCTGCGGCGCCAAGAGTCCTGGGTACGCAATCGGGACGGGGGACTGTCGTAATGCAACAGCGGAAGTCGCTTGGCGTAGTGGCAGTCATTGCCATCCCCGGCCTCTTCTTTGGCCTGATCTTCACCATGCTCCTGCTGCTCGCTCCGGCAAAGCCCGCTGTGGCGACCTGCGGGCCGGCCGTCGCTGTTGCTATCGACGGCGATACCAAGGTCGAGGGTTACATCGAAGAGCAGTTGAAAAACGCCGCGGCGATCATGGTTGCCGGTAACACACTGAACCTGTCCGTGAAGGGCCAGATGATCAGCGTCATGGTGTCCCTCGGGGAGTCGGGCCTGCGCGTTCTGGACTACGGCGACGGACCGGGCCCGGACTCCCGCGGGCTGTTCCAGCAGCGCGACAACGGCGCGTGGGGCTCCTATGCAGACCGCATGGACCCGACCATCAGCGCCACGAACTTCATCAAGGCCCTGCAGAAGGTCGAGGGCTGGGAACTCCTGGAACCGACCCTCGCCGGCAACAAGGTCCAGCGCAACGCAGACCCGTACCACTACCAGAAGTACTGGCCCGAGGCCGTCAAGCTCGTCCAGGCACTCTCGGAGGGAAAGTTCACCCTCGAAGGCAGCGACTGCGCCATCCCGGGCCAGTCCGGTGCCGGGGATGACTACCCGTGGAAAGACTCTCCCACCTGGATGCAGGTCGGAGCTAGCACTGCCGCCGCATCACCGCTGGGCATGTTCTACCGCGAATGCGTGGACTTCGCCCTGTGGCGGGTGAACCAGCAAATGGGGTCCACCGGTGAGCCGTTCAAGTTCCTCAACGGCAACTTCCGCCCCGACGGGCAGGGCCTTGGCTCGGCCCTGACGTGGAAGGCCGGCTGGGACGCCAAAGGCTGGGCCACCGGTTCCGTCCCACGGGTCGGGGCGGTCGTCTGGTACGCGCCCGGCGCCGGGGGAGCGGACCCCACCTTCGGTCACGTCGCCGTGGTCAAGGAAGTCAAAGACGACGGGACCTACGTCGAAGAGGGCTACAACGGCAACCCGCCCCCGGACGATCACAACTACTACACCCGAACGGTCAGCAACACCGTTCCGTCAGCGTTCCTGTACCTGCCCACCCAAGAGGAGAAGAAATGAACAAGCCCCTGGCCCTTATCGCCGTGGCTCTGCTCTGCACCGCGTGCGCACCGGCAGCGAACACCACGCCGGCACCGGCTGAGCCCATGACAGCAACGCCATCCGCGCCGGTTTCGCTGAGCGCCAGCAGCGGCCCACAGGCTCCCGGCGGCACGGTCCCGGCCACGATCGGGATCACCTGGGATCAGGCCAGCAAGGACGCAGCCGTGGACATCGCCCAGAAGGCCATGGCGGACTTTGCCCGCCCCGGTGTGGAGGAAAAACAGTGGGCCAACGATCTTGCCCGCTGGCTGACGCCGCAGGCCACCGCCGACTACTCGGCGGTGGACCCGGCCAACATTCCCGCCAGCCGCGTCACCGGCCCGGCCACACTGAACGTCGATGTAGCCAACGGTTACGGGGTCATGGCAGCTGTGCCCACCGATGCCGGGACCTACACAGTGCAGCTGCTCCGCACGGGCAAGGAATCCCCGTGGAAGGTCAACCGCCTCACACCACCGGCTTCTTGACACTCCTAACCACGTTTCAGAAAGGTAGAACGCTATGGTCATGAACCAGACAGATGTCCCGGCCTTCCCCAAGATCAACGCCATCGTCCGTGCCAACGGCACAGCAGAAGTGGTTGTTGCCGGCAACTCCCGGAATGTGAAAGCGGCAGAGTCCCTGCAGCAACTCCGCGACAATGCTCTGTCCCTCGTGGTCAGGGAAGCGAAGACGCTGAATCGCCCGGTGCGTGTCCAGGTCGATGATCCGGAAGGCCAGGGTGAGCTGATCGTGAACCCGGACGGCACTAAGGAGTCCGTCAGCTACGTGGCCAAGGCCTCACGCCGCCGCGTGGCTGAAGCTCCCACCCCCGCAGCATCCCTGCCTGCTCCTGCGGTTGCAGAAACCATCCCAGCGCCCATCAATGACGGGTCGATTACTGAGGTACCGGGCAACGTCCCATTAGCGACAGGAACATCCATGACCCTGACACCCGAAACCACGTCCATGCCGACCCCGGAGGCGCAGGAGGCACCGACCCGGCGCAGCCTGAAGGAAACCTCATTCCTGGTCAGCGCCCCGGTCCTGGAACCGGCCACGAAGGGCTGGCGGGGTGCACTCACGCGCCTTGGCTTCCGGATGGACCCGTCAGCCGAAGAACTCTCCGAGCGGGAAGATATCCGCACGGTCAGCCAGCACTGGCCCGGTCCCCGGACCATTGCCGTGGTCAACCGCAAGGGCGGGGCGAACAAGACCCCCACGGTGGTCATGCTCTCGGCCATCCTCGCCCGCTACAGCGGGGCAGCCACCGTCGCGTGGGACAACAACGAGTCCCAAGGCACCCTGGGCTGGCGGACCGAAAAGGGCGCCCATGACCGCAGCGTTCTGGACCTGATCGATTCCTCGACCGAACTGCTTTCCCCGGCAACGAACGCCGCCGAAATTGCCAAGTTCGTCCACCACCAGACCGCCGACAAGTTCGATGTTCTGCGCTCGGACGAGAACGAAGAAGGCGACCACGAAGTCACCGCCGAGGAAGTCGACATCGCCCACCAGGTCCTCACCAGGTATTACCGGCTGGTGGTCATGGACTCGGGCAACACCGCCCGGGCGGCGAACTGGCGACGGATGATCTACCACACCAACCAGCTCGTCGTGCCTGTAACGGCCATCGAGGACCGCGCCGAAGCCGCCCGGCTGACGCTGCAGACCCTCGAATCCCGAGGTGGCCACGACGCCGAACTGGCCCGCAACGCCGTCGTGATCGTCTCCGAATCCACCGACGCCAAGCGCGCCATGTCAGGAGATGCCTTAAAGAGGGCCAAGGACGAGGCCCAGCGGATCGCCAATGGTTTTGAACCGTTCGTCCGGGCAGTCGTGAGGATTCCCTACGATCCGGCGCTGGTCAACGGACCCATCCGCTATGAAGCCCTCCAACCCGCCACCCAGCGGGCATGGCTGAAAGCCGCGGCCGCCGTCGCCACCGGCTTCTAACTACCCCCTTGACCGCCACAATCCAGTCCTGAAAGGAGGATGCAGATGAACCAGCAACTGAACCCCTGGATCACCAGCCCAGAAACGGCAGAGCCCGAAGAGGCCACCGCAGATGAATACGTTTCTCCGCCGGCGATCATCACCGGCCCGGTCCTGGGGATGGTGGAACCGGACGCAGCTGACCGCCTCGCCCGCCGCACGGTCACCGGCACGGCAACGGTCTGGGTTACCGGCGTCCACGGGGGAGCGGGCGAAACCCGGCTCAGCCACCTCGTGGAGGGTGCACGCCCGACAGAACATGCCTGGCCCATCCTTGAAGACGGCTTCAGCAAACCTGCCGTCCTCCTGGTTTGCCGCTCAGACATGCACGGACTGAAAGCAGCGCAAAGAGCCCTCATCCAATGGGCCTCCGGCGCAGCTCCCGACGTCAACCTGCTAGGCCTCGCGGTCCTGGCCGATGCACCGGGAAAACTACCCAAAGCCCTCCGAGACTTCGCAGCTCTCATCGGCGGGGGAGCCCCCCGACTCTGGATGCTCCCCTGGGTCGAATCCTGGCGCCTGGGGGACACCAACACCGGGACACCCGGCCGCGACTACCAACGCCTGATCACCGACCTCACAGCCCTCACCAACTAACCAACCAACAGCTCTACAGCGCCATACCTCGAAAGGTCTCACCATGAACTTGATCGCAGCTCTTCCCGCCAGCGTCATCCCGAACCCGACCCCGGTCGTACCTCCCCAGGCACAGGGCCTGCTCACCGTACTGAACTGGGCCTCCGGCATCGGCCTGGTCCTCGGCGTGCTGGGCGTGATCATCGTCGGCATCGGCATGGTCATCCAGCTCCGACGCGGCGAAGGGGGCGAATCCATTGCCAAGCTCGGCTGGGTCCTCGCCGGCTGCATCATCATCACCGGCGCCTCCGGCATCGTCCGCGCCTTCGTCTAACCCAATACCCGGAGGTTCATCATGAGTGAATCCACACAGAACACCACCGAACGGAATCCATTCACCAAACCTGGATTCGTCATTTCGGCCGCCCTCGTGATCGCACTGATAGCAGCCGTCATCGTCATCTTCCTGCTCCCGAAGGGGGACGGGGGCGCGCAGCAGCCTGCCCCGTCCGCTCTGGAAAGCAACTCAGCGGCGGCCTCCACACCAAGTAACGCCGCGTCCAGTAGCATCTGCGGTCTGCCCTCTACCTCGGAAACGGCTTTGGGAACTGCTCCCGCGTCCAACTGGGAGCTAGTAGGGAGGATGGCAACGCCCACAGACCCTGACACCTTCGGGCCAGGAGTCACAGACACCGACGGTTTCCGTTCCTGCTTCGCGCACTCACCAACCGGAGCCCTCTACGCCGCGGCCAACGTCATTGCCCTAGGTTCTTCAACCGAGCAGGACGAACTGAAGCTGGCCGATAAGCTCTTGGTCCCCGGTTCCGGCCGGGATGCTGCCATAAGGGATGCCGAGAATAGGTCGCCTTCGTCAGCGACTGGCACAGACAGCGCTCAGATACGCGGATTTCTGATCAAGTCCTACAGCGCCACGGAAGCAGACGTTGATCTGGCCCTTGAGTTACCGAACGGTGCCCTGGCTCATTCGGTGCTATCGCTCCGGTGGGTTGATGGAGACTGGAAAGTAAAGGCCGCTGATGATGGACAGATATTCAACGGCACGTCGCAGCTCAGTTCCCTAAGCGGCTTCATCCTCTGGTCCGGAGTCTGACGTGGCTGAATGCAAGCTGGGGGACATTACTTGCGTCGCCGGGGATGTAGTTGCCGACATCGCAAATGACGCGATAGGAAATCTTGCGCAGTCCATTCTGGAAGGACTGAGCCGTATGGTGACTACCCTGTCGACGTTTTGGGTGAGCATGCCGACGACTAACCTCACGACAGAGGACGGCGTGACGGCCAGCCCGGTGGTGGGCTTCCTGAATTCTGAACTGTCTTACTGGACGCTGACGCTGGCCGTACTTTCGGTCATTCTTGGCGGTACTCGGATGATTTGGGAGCAGCGCGGCGCGCCACTAAAGGACCTCCTCAGGTCGCTTCTGACACTCACACTGGTTGCAGGGCTTGGCCTCGGCGTGATTTCAATCTTGGTCATGGCGGCCGACGCTTTCTCGGCTGCCATCATTGAGCGCTCCACAGACGGGAGGGGGTTTGCCGAGGCATTCACGGCTATGGCAGTCATTCACCAAAGCGACGCTGTCTTTATCCTCATCATCCTCGGCCTTATCGGCCTGCTGACCTCATTGGTCCAGATAGTCCTGATGGTTGTCCGCGGCGGAATGCTGGTCATCTTGGCCGGCATTCTTCCCACTACCGCTGCCTTCACTAATACAGAGATGGGCAGGCAGTGGTTTCAGAAGGCCGTTGGGTGGACCATTGCCTTCATTCTTTACAAGCCCGCAGCAGCCATCGTGTACGCGTCAGCTTTCAAACTCATGGACTCCAGCACGGAAAAAGACGCACTGCTCGGTTCAATCACAGGACTCGCGCTCATGGTGGTCGCAGTACTTGCCCTCCCGGCTTTGATGCGGTTTGTCACCCCGATGGTCGGTGCGGTCGCTTCAGGCTCTGGCGGGGGAGCCGCTGCTGCTGCAGGGGCCATGGCCACTGGTGCTGTATCGCTGGGCCGCAGCGGAAGCGGCCGCGGCAACGCGTCACCGACCCCGCCCAGCCAGCCGTCCAAGAATGGTGCGTCTCCTGGCGGCAGCCAAGGCCCCGGGGGAACCAACGGCGGCAACGCTAAACCTTCACCGGGATCCGCCGGAGCATCCGGAGCCGGGGGAGTCCCCGGTAAGGGCACCACAGGAAGCCCCGGGGCAGCGACCCCAGGGGCGGGGTCCGGCACAGCTGGTACCGGGACCGCGTCGGGGGCGGCGAAGGCTGCAGGTCCGGCCGGCGTCGCTGTCGCCGTCGGCGCACAGGTAGCTTCACGGGCCTCTTCGGCAGCACAACAGACAGCACAGGATTCAACGGGGGAGGGCCCCAGTGGCAGCAGTTAACACCGAATACAAGGAACCGTCCTACGGAAACTGGCGGGTCCCAAGGTCCGCCGGCCTGGGTGACCTTGGCGCTATCGGCACCGGCATTGTCATGGCCGGGCTGCTGCTGGGCATCATCAGCTTTGCCATTTGGGGTCTCTTTGCAGGGCTCGGCGTCCTGGCCGTCGCCGGGGTGCTGGTCCTGCTGCTGACCGTCAAGGACAAGCACGGCCAGTCCGTGGTGGACCGTTTCGCGACCCGGATGAATTTCCGGCTCGCCCGTTCCTCGGGTGCCAACTTGTACCGCTCGGGTCCGCTGGGGGTGACAGAGTGGGGCATGTACCAGCTCCCGGGGCTGGCGGCGAAGTCGCGCCTGTATGAATTCAACGACTCCTACAACCGCCCCTTCGCCATGCTCCACGTACCGACCACCAACCACTTCACTGTCATCTTCTCCACCGAACCCGACGGTGCCTCACTCGTGGATCCCGAGCAGGTCGATGCGTGGGTGGCCAACTGGGGTGGTTGGCTCGCCGGACTGGGCGATGAGGCAGGGCTGGAAGCGGCCGCAGTGACCGTGGAGACAGCCCCGGACTCCGGGTACCGGCTGCGCAATGAAGTCGAGATGAACATTGACGAGAACGCCCCCGAAGCGGCCAAGGCCATCCTCCGGGAGGTTATCCGGACCTACCCGGAAGGTTCTGCCACCGTGCGGGCCTGGGTGTCCCTGACCTTCACCGCCTCCCTCCGTGCAGGGTCGAAGAAGCGGGAACCGGACGACGTCGCCCGCGACATCGCCTCCCGCATTCCTGGGCTGGGTGCCCGGTTGCAGTCCACCGGTGCCGGGATCGCCCGGCCGATGTCAGCGCAGGAACTGTGCGAGGTCGTCCGGATTGCCTACGACCCGCCCGCGGCGCTGATTATCGATGAAGCCCACGCGGCCGGTTCCCCGGTCGCCCTGACCTGGGGCGAGGTGGGCCCCACCGCGACCCAGGCCGGCTGGGACGAGTACCGGCACGACAGCGCGTTCTCTGTCTCCTGGACCATGACGGGTGCGCCGCGGGGGTCGGTGAACTCTTCGGTCTTGTCCCGGCTGCTGGCCCCGCACGGGGACGTTGACCGCAAACGCGTCTCCCTGCTGTACCGTCCGATGGATTCGGCCCGTGCCGCCGCAGTGGTCGAGCGGGACCAGAACAACGCCAACGTCCGGATCACCTCCGGAAACCGGCCCAGTGCCCGCGCCCTCGTCGATGCCCGGTCGGCGGCCCAGACTGCCCAGGAAGAAGCCCAAGGTGCCGGGCTCGTGAACTTCGGCATGGTCGTCACTGCCACGGTCACCGACGCTACCCGGCTTCCGGATGCGGTGGCAGCGATCGAGCAGACCTCCGGCACCGCCCGGGTCCTGCTCCGCCGCGCCTACGGCTCACAGGACACCGCTTTCGCCGCGTCCTTGCCGCTGGGCCTGGTGCTGCCCAGACACATCCTGCTGCCCAGCGAAATCAGGGAGGCCCTCTAAATGGCCCACTTCAAGTTCCTGCAAGCGAAAAAAGTGAAAACAGTAAACACAGCAAAAAAGTCCTCCACAGGTGAAGGGCAGGGGACGTCGCGTCCTGGCCGTGTCCGGGGTCCCGGCTCACGCGGCTGGGCGGCCGTGGTGGGGGAGCAGCTGCCCTGGTTCCTGCGGTGCGGGAGTACCGGGGCACGACGGTGCAGGTCTGCGGGCTGTGGCCGTTCAGCTCCGGCACGTCTTCGCCGATGATTGGTGTGCCGCTGGGCCGGCATGAGGAGACCCAGGCGACGGTGTGTTGTGACCCGATCAGCTGGTTCCAGCGCGCTCACCTGATCTCCAACCCGTCTGCGTTCATTCTCGGCAAACCCGGGCTGGGAAAATCCACGCTGGTGCGCAGGATGCTCCTGGGCCTCTCCGGCCAGGGCGTGCACCCCCTCGTGCTGGGGGACCTGAAGGCAGAGCACGTCGACGCGGTCCAGGCGCTGGGCGGTCAGGTCATCCGGCTCGGCCGGGGACGAGGCTACCTGAACATCCTTGATCCCGGCCAGGCCGTCGAGGTCGCCCAGCTGCTGGAAGAACAAGGGCACCACGACGCGGCCGTCCGGGTCCGGGCCGACGCCCACGGCCGGCGGCTGAACATGGTCGTTTCCCTCATCACGATCAGCCGGAACTCACCCCCGACGGATCAGGAACAGACCATCCTTGACCGTGCCCTGCGAGTGCTCGATGACACGTTCGACGGCATTCCGGTCCTGAAAGACCTCCTCGACGTCATCACCGCGGCCCCGGCCGAGCTGCGCCAGGTCGCCTTGGACCGCGGCGACATGAACGTCTACCTGCAGGAAACCCGTGCGCTGGAAGCGACCCTGCTGGGCCTGACCGGGGGAGGGAAGCTCGGCGAGATCTTCTCCCGGCAGACCACTAACCCCATGCGGCGGGACCGTGCCGTGGTCTTCGATGTCTCCAGCATCGACGAAACCGAAACCGACCTGCAGGCAGCGGTCCTCCTGGCGTGCTGGTCCTACGGATTCGGGACAGTCAACGTCGCCAACGCCCTCGCCGATGCCGGGCTGGAACCGCGCAGGAACTACTTCGTCGTCCTGGACGAGCTGTGGCGGGCGCTGCGCTCCGGCAAGGGCATGGTCGACCGCGTCGACGCCCTCACCCGGCTGAACAGGAGTGTTGGTGTCGGGCAGGTCATGATCTCCCACACCATGTCCGACCTGCTGGCCCTCCCGGCCGAGGAAGACAGGATGAAAGCGCGCGGGTTCGTTGAACGTTCCGGCATGGTCATCTGCGCGGGCCTGCCGGCTTCGGAGATGCCGCTGCTGACGGCAGCGATCCCGCTCTCAAGGCAGGAACAGCAGAAACTCATATCGTGGCAGGACCCGCCCGCGTGGGATTCCCGCGGCGGTGACGTCGAACCCCCGGGCCGGGGCAAGTTCCTGATCAAGGTCGGTGGCCGCCCAGGCATCCCCGTCCAAATTGGCCTGACCTCCATCGAAGCCTCCCTGAATGACACGAACAAGCGCTGGCATGCACCGGCAGAAACGCTGCTGGATGCGGCAGCCTCAATCCGGGAAGAAGGTGCGGCATGAGTGCCCCGAACCGCAAGGGAACCGGCCTCGGCGACGCCCTGGGGATTTGGCTCGCCATCGGCGCCGGAACCATCTTCGGCGGCGGCACCTGGGCTGCCGCCCACCTCGGGTCCTGGATGGCCGGCCTCGCCGCCCCTCCGGCGCACCCGATTGACCTTATCGCCGGGCTGGCCAAGGGCCGGGTGCCCTGGCCGGACCAGTCCACAGTGGTGGCCTGCGTGCTGGCCGGTAGCCTGATCGCACTGCTGGTGACGGCACTGGTGGTCCGGTCCCGGACCGCGAGCAAGCGCACCCGGGTGGACAAGGCAGCGGTGTACATGGGCCGGGGCAAGGACCTGAACCACCTCTCGACCAAGGGCGCCACGGCCACGGCCGTGCGCCTCGGCGTGGAAAACTCCACCGGTGTCCGCCTCGGCCGCAGCGTGGCCGGCAAACGCCCGCTCTGGGCATCGTGGGAGGACATGCTGATCCTCATCGCCGGGCCGCGCACGATGAAGACCACCTCCTACGCCGTCCCCGCCATCCTCGACGCGCCCGGCGCGGTGATCGCCACGTCCAACAAACGTGACATCGTCGACGTCACCCGCCCCATCCGCTCCGAGGCCGGGCAGGTGTGGGTCTTTGACCCGCAGGCCGTTGCCGAGGAAGAGCCGTCCTGGTGGTGGAACCCGCTCTCGTACGTGAAGAACGAAGCCACGGCAGGGAACATGGCCTCCCACTTCGCCGCCGGCTCCCGGGAACCCGGAACCAAGCCTGACGCCTACTTCGACCCGGCCGGGCAAAACCTGCTCAAGGCCCTCCTGCTCGCGGCCTCGCTCAGCGCCGCCCCGATCACTCAGGTGTACACCTGGCTGACCCGCCCGCACGACGAAGCACCCGCTGACATCCTCCGCACCGCCGGCTTTGACCTGCTGGCAGACATGGTCATCGGCCACATCAGGGAACCGGAAAAGCAGCGGGCCGGCGTCTACGGCACCGCCCGGCAAATGGTTTCCTGCCTCACCGACCGGGACGTCAGCCAATGGGTCACCCCAACACCGGGCACCACCGTCGACACTGACCCCCGTCCGCAGTTCGTCCCCGAAGACTTCGTCCGCGGCAAAGGCACGCTCTACAGCCTCTCCCGCGAAGGCGTCGGAACCGCAGGTCCCCTCGTCACGGCCCTGACCGTCGCCGTCGTCGAAGCGGCCGAAAAATACGCCACCTCCCAACCCGGCGGGCGCCTCGCAACCCCGCTGCTGGGGATCCTCGACGAGGCCGCGAACGTCTGCCGGTGGAAAGCCCTGCCGGACCAGTACAGCCACTACGGCTCCCGCGGCATCATCCTCATGACCATCCTGCAGTCCTGGTCCCAGGGCGTGGAAGTCTGGAACCTCGAAGGAATGCGGAAACTCTGGTCAGCATCCAACGTCAAAATCTACGGCGGCGGCGTCTCCGAAGTCGGCTACCTCGACGAACTCTCCCGCCTCATCGGCCAATACAGCTACATCAACGTCTCCCGCAGCCACAGCAGAAACGGATCCTCCTCATCCAGACAGGAAAGCAAGGACGAAATCCTGTCCGTCGCCGACCTCACAGCACTGCCAAGGTTCCGGGCCATCCTGCTCGCCTCCGGCGCCCCGGCCACCATGATCGAAACGATTCCCTGGATGAACGGGCCGCACGCCCAAAAAGTCAAAGACTCCCTCGCAGCCAACGGAACAATTGAGCGTGCCCCTGTGGCTGTTGCCGCCCACAACCCGTGGACGGACGGGGACAAGGCGTGAGTGAAGAGTTTGGAGACGCCTTCGGGGACGAAGATGAGCAGTCGCCGGCCGGCGGGCACAACCACGCTGAGCCCGAACCGGAACTGGTGTACTCCAGCGCCGTGGAGTTCTTCGCTGACCTCCTGGCCCAGTCCTACGTCCGCGAAGTCAACGAAGGCGCAGCCAACGCGTGGTGCCCCGAGTGGTACAAACACCCCGAAGCCCTCATCCGGATGGAAGCCATCTGGCGGGCCTGGGAACACCTACGGCTCGAACCTGCCCTCGGAGTCAGCACCTGGTGGCTGAACCACGCCGACCCACACATGCGCATCCTCATGGACAAAGAAGGCCCCTTCAAAAAATGCGCCTACGACGGACACAAAACCCCCGCCCCGGACAAAACCGCCCTTCCCCACAAAACCCCCGAAGCAGGAATCTTCGACTAGCAAGGACTGCCCTCCACTGCACGCTTGGAACCAGTGCTTCTACAGGGAGGCGATCACGCCTTGCAGATCCTTGGGAGTGAGCTGACTATGAGAGCTGGCGCGCCTCAGGTCTACCTGATGAGGAATGCCCCCAGTGGGCGCGCTCAACAGAGCCGTCACGGGGCAGCCACAAAGACCCACCAAAGGGCGTTTGCACGGACGGGCGAACATCGAGTTTTCTTTTTGGACCTTCCGCCAATTTCAATTTCGTAATACGATTTGGATGTGAGTCACGAAAAGATCAATGGAGTGCCGGTCACTGACGGGATGATCCAAGCGTGGGCCGATGAGGCTGAGAGTGGATACCCAGTCGAGCAACTGCGCAAGCGAGGCCGCCGCCCGGTCGGTGAAGGCCCCGGCGAAGTGGTACCGGTGCGCATGGATGCCTCACTGCTGCAGGAACTCACCGCTCGAGCCGAGCATGATCACCTGAGCCGTTCGGAAGCGATCCGCGCAGCCGTCCGGGCGTGGATCAACGCCGCGTAGTGCAGGCGCATTCATCGGCTCTTAAACACGGGATTAGCGCGGAGGATGGGATCCACGCGGCCGATCATGCGGTGTACGTCGCGGACCTCGACGAGGACAGCCCTGCCCGGCAGTTGAGGCTCGGATTCGACCCCGCAGGCCGCCTGCTCGAACTCGTCGTCCTTCGGTTCGACAGCGGCAATGAGTTGCTGATCCATGCAATGAAGGCGCGCGCCCAGTACGTGGACCTACTCGCCTAAAATCACTTCCGCGCCCTCTTCCTCGCGGAGCCGCCCTCCTTCGGGATGCTGGCGCCCGCCGCCGTGCAGTAACGCGACGAAGGGCGCGGCCGCGGTTCGTGCCATCCTGAGGGTATGGCGAGAACCTGGTTATCGGTAACGGTGGAACTGCTCGGTGGTCGTGGTGAGGAGCTGTGGCCCTGGCCGGGGCGAGTCTTCGCGGTCGGACCGTCGCACACCTTCATGGATCTCGCCAACGCCATCAACGATGCCTTCGCCCGTTGGGACCGCTCGCACCTGTCAATGTTCACCCTGGATGACGGCCGGGTAATTACCGACCAAGAGACGGGAGCCGAGATGGCCGGATCCGGCGGTGGGCCGATCATCACAGCAATCGACATCGCGACCGCCAAGGTCGCCCGGACCCTGGAGCCGGGGTCTGAGTTTCAGTTCATGTTTGACCTTGGTGACGCCTGGATGCACCGGTGCGTGGTCGGGGAGGCAAAGGTCGACCCGCTGGAGGTATTGGGTATCCGCCCTGATTTCCCCCTGCCCTACTGGGGCTGGGGCTGCATCCCGGACCAATACGGGCGCCGGTGGGCTATGGATGACGGGGAGAGCCCGGTCCCGGCGAAACCGGGCGAACCGCATCCGATGCTGCTCCACGCATGGCCCGCACAGGTCTCCGTGCCAAGGCTCGACCTGCCCGCAATGCGTGAAGCCATCGCGGCAGCAGACGCGGCCCGTTTCCTGGCGGCCCTGACCGGATGCGACATCGATGACACCCTGCAGCAGGTGGGGGCCGGCATACCGATGGCACTGGAGCAGAAACGTCAGGAAGCCGAACCGGTGGCACTGTCGGTCATCAACCGGCTGACCCGGCGCGGCTGCGCCGGTGACCAAGTGCTCGCCGAGGACCTGCTGGCATCTCTGCGCCGCGTGCCGCTGCCAGGCCGGGTTGTTCCCGTGGACCCCGACATGCTCAGCACCATCCTGGAAGGGGACCCCGATCTGTCCACCGGCGGCTACCTCGACCTTCACACCGGGCAGGTGTACGACGAGGCCGCCACTGACCCGATGATCGTCGGGCAGGACACCGCGATCGACGTAGAGGATGAACCGGACAGATGGCTTCGGCTGAACCGCACGGGTTCCGGGAACGGCTGGCAGGACATGGCAGCTTTCGCCGTGCGGCAGCACGATGAAGCCCTCCGGGAGCGCTTGGAGCGGGCGATTGAGGGCAAAGGCGCCTTCTTCCGGTTCCGGGAAATCGTCCACAACGAGAACCTCAGCGAACACTGGTACGCCTTCTCGACCGACCGGCAGATGGGCCGTGCTCGCGAATACCTCGCTGACAACGGCATCCACGTGGGCTGACCCGGGCTCGGCCGGCTGGTCCCTTCGACGTGCGGACCTACCCGCCTGAATGGCCACTGGAAATTCGGGAGGGCTTTACTGTCACGCCAGTGCCAGTGTCGGGTACGGTGAACCCGGCACACTGGACAACATTCAGAGCACCCCTTGGTCGGGGGAGCGGGCAAGGAATCTCATGGCCGGTAACGAGCACACCCGCGGCAAAGAAGTGGATGGTGGCACCCGGCCAGAGGAGCACGACGAGATCAGCGACGCCCTCCAGTGGATGCGCCTGACCTATGCCCTCGACTACGCCGCCCGCCCCGACTCCTGGGAACGGCCCGAAGACTACCCGCAGTCATGGAGCATTCGCGCCTACATCGACGCTGACATCCTCGATCCCGGCTACGACACCTTCGACGCCGACGCCCAAGGCCGGGTCACCGTCGCCGAAGCCAGCGTCCACCTCGTCCCGGACGTTGGCAGCGTCAACCTCTTCGACACCT